>CAZUYG010000204.1:0-6306 GCA_964624265.1 uncultured Candidatus Odyssella sp. | reverse complement strand
CGGATCGTGCAGCACTCGTCCTGGTACTGGGCCTGAATGCTCATCTGGTACGGCTGCGGCCGCTTCGAAATGAGATCGATCGACGCACCGCCGGAAATGCTCCAGCGGGGCGTGATCTGCGACGAAGCCGACAAGTGGATCTGCCGCCGCCGCGCGAATTCCGAGTTGCCGATCTGGTCGGTGAGATCGGTGTAGGTGACGGCGGCTCGCAATGCCGGAATGCCGCCCGACGCGGTGATTTCCTGCCGGCGGAAACGCGAGAAGTCGGTCTTCGCGCGGAAGCGGTAGGTCAGCGCGAAATAGGGTCCCGGCGCGAGCCGCACGCGCCCGACGACGTCGGAGAGATCGCTGCGCAGCCCGGTCGAATCGACGAAATTGTCTTCGCCGAAGAAGCGATAGCTCTGGCCGATGAAGAACTCGGCCTTGCCGCCGCGGTTGGCGTAGAGGGCGTTGTTGACGCCGTAGACGATGCGCACGCCGTCGTCGATGCGGTCGCGGCCGGGATAGCGGTTGTCAGCGAACAGGCTCACGTCGTCGAGCTCGAGGTCGAGGCTGTCTTCGTTCGGAATGCGCCAGGTGTTGAGGCTCGGCGGCGTCGCCACCAGCGCCACCCGCGGCTCGATCACATGGCGCACGTTGCCGAGTTCGCGCGCGAACGGATAGCGCCAGTCCACTTTCACCTGCGGATAGATGCGCCCGACCGTGCCGCTGAAGGCCGGGATGTTGCCGACGTCGTTGTTGGTGATCCAGTAGAGATCGGCGTTGAGATTGGCGTCGACGGTCAGCTGCCAGCCGGCCGGGTCCGTGTAGGGCAGGCGCCAGCCGGCGCGGACCGAGAACCGCCGCGAATCCACGCCTTCGTCGCGCCCGAGCGCCGCCAGCGAGGCGTCGAAGTGCCACCGGCCCCATTGGGCGACGGGATCGCCCACCGCGCTGACTTCCGCGAGCGGCAGCACGTAGGGAATCCGGTCCTGCGATTCGCCCTGGCGCAGCGTGCGGAAATGGATCAGCCGTCCGCGCACGTAATTGCGGTCGTAGAACCCCTCGGTGAACGCGGTCGAGATCAGCGTGTCGCCGGTATAGACGTTGTATCGCCGCAGGTATGTCTTGTCGGACACGTAGGCGGCGTCCAGTCCGGCGCGCCAGTTGTTGTTGATGTCGTAGCGCAGACGGCCGAACAGGTGGCCGCGCCACTCGTTGCCGGACTGCTGGTTTTCGAGTGCGTCGGTGCGGCGCACATAGGTGATGCTGCCGTCGGTGATCAGCGCGCCGCCGGGGAAGCGCATGCGATATTCGCCGAACAGCGCCACGCGCTGGCGCGTCGTGAGCAGCGGCGTGATCGTCGCGTCCTTGTCCTTGTCGAGGACGATGAAATACGGAATGCGCAGCGTCTGGCCGAGCCGTCCCTCGGAACCGTAGGTGGGCGTGAGAAAGCCGGTGCGCCGGCGCACGGTGGGGTCGGGGTGCGAAAGGTACGGCGTCCACAGCACCGGAACGCCGAACACCTCGAGCGCCGCGTTGGTGTAGGTGATGTCCTGCTTTTCCTGGTCGTGCACCACGCGGCGCGCGCGAATCTGCCAGAGCGGCGCGCGCTTCGGATCCTCGGGGCACAGGCGGCACGGCGAGAAGACGACGCGCGACATCTCGTTGCGCCGCCCGTCGACGCGGATGGCGCCGTTGGCGGCGAGCTTGCTGTCGTCCGGGAACAGCATGCGGAACTGGTCCATCACGCCGTCCTTCATGTCGCGCGAAAGCTCGGCGCGCGCGGAGAAGACGGCGGGGGCGCCGGGCTCGGTGAGCGTGACGTTGCCGACGGCGGTGACGCGGTTGGCGCGCTGGTCGAACGTCACCTCGTCGGCCAGAACGACGCGGTCGCCCTGGAAGATCACGACGTTGCCGCGCGCGGTGACGGTGGCGCGCTCGCGGTCGTAGACGAGCTGGTCGGCGTTGATGACGACCGGGCGCCGGTCGGCGGCGGCATCGCCCACCGTCGTGCGCATCGGCGGCGCCGTCTGCGCCGCGGCCGGCGCGGCGCCGAGCATCAGCAGCGCCGCCCCCAGCGCCGCGATCGTTCCCCCCAGTGCCCTCATTCCCCCTCCACCTCCCGCCTGGCCTATCCGTCTTCGACGTGGATGAGGACGGCGAGTCCGATCATCGAGCTCGCGAGCGCCGGCGCCCAGGCCGCCAGCATCGGCGGCAGGCGCGTCGAATGCGCCAGCGCCAGCACGAGATCGGACAGAAAGAACAGCACGAAGCCGGTCGCGATGCCGCCCGCCACCGCGAACAGCACGCCGCGCAGGCGCGTGTGGCGCAGCGAGAAGATCGCGGCGATGAGAATCATGGCGCAGTAGAGCAGCGGCTCGGCCAGCAGCGAGTGCCAGTGCAGCCGGTGGCTCAGCGCCGAGAAGCCGGTCGCCTCGAGCGAGCGGATGAAGCGCGGCAGCTCCCAGAACGAGACGGTGGAGGGCGACGAGAAGCTGTCCTGGATGCGCGCGACGGTGAGGTCGGTCTTGAACGTGTAGACCGGCATCGCGCGCGCCGTCTTCTCGGGCTCGGAGAGGCGGGCGTTGACGAGCTTCCACTGGCCCGGCTCGAGCGCCGCGCTTTCGGCGTCGATGCGGCCGGCGAATTCGTCTTCGCCCTTGTAGAGCAGCACCATCACCTGCTTCAGCTCGAGCTCGTTGCGGCCGACGCGCGAGCTGGTGGCGTGAATGACCGACTGGCCGCTGGAATCCACCTGGCGCAGCCACACGCCGCTCGAGGTCGCCGCCATCAGGTTCGAGCGCATCCGCAGGTAGCGATTCTCAAGCTGCTCGAACTGCCCGGTCATGATCGCGCCGAGCGGGTTGATGGCTGCCACCTTGACCGCGCCGAGCAGGATCGCGGCGCCCACCGGCGGCAGCAGGAACTGCCACACCGAAACGCCCGAGGCGCGCAGCGCGACGAGCTCGCTGTTCCGGTTGAGGCGCCAGAACGAATACATCGCGCCGAACAGCACGGCGAAGGGCAGGGTTTTCTGCGCGGTGAGCGGCAGCTTGTAGAATGCCATGCCGAGAACGATCCCGAACGTCGCCTCCTGCTTGCCCGACGCCCGGCGCAGGAGCTCGATCAGGTCGATCAGGAAGATGACCGCGAGGAAGACGGCGAGAATGCCGAAAAAGGCGACGAGGAACTGGCGCGCGAGATACAGCGTCGCGATCGACGACAGCCGAACCTTGAGTTCGCCGCTTGCGGATCGCTCAATCACGGCCGCGCGTCCTTAATGCCCCGACGAATGCGGTATGGAAAATTAGCCCTCGGCCGCAACATTGGCACAGAACCCTTGGCCGTAAAAAGAGTTTTTCGCTCCGGCGCCGCCGCCGGCGCGCGCATTATTTCGCCGCCGCGATCGCCGGGCGCAGTGCCGGCCCGGCGCGCGTGCGCGGACTCAGAATCCAGGCGCCGGCGGCGAGCGGGACGAGCGCGTTGAGATACATGAGCGGCACGAAGATGAGATCCTTCGACGCCATCTGGAGGATCGCCACCGCAAGGCCCTGCACGGTGGCCGCGATCACCACCGCGAGCAGCAGCCGGGGAAGCTGGCCGCGCTTGTTGAACTGCCCGGGCAGCAGGATGAACAGCGCGACGAACGGCAGCGACAGCGCCAGGATCGGCGCCACCAGCCGGCTGTGGCCCTCGGCGATCAGCTTCGTCCGGTAGAAGCGGTCGTGATCCGAGTTTCCGGGCACCAGCAGCTCGTGCAGGAATCGCTCGCCGGGTTCGCGCCACTCGCGCCGCTCCTCGCCGAGCAGGCTCACCTCGAAGCTGTACTGCTTGAAGTAGAGGACCGAGAGGTTGCCGGTCTTGCGGTCGAACTCCTGGCGATTCCCCTCGAACAGCAGCACGCGCGGGCCGTCGGGGCCGGCTTCCACCGCGCCGCGCTTCGCCATGATCGTGGTCGGCGCGCCCGCCTTGCGGTTGTCCTGCACGAGGATGCCGAAGATCTCGTTCCCTTCGCGCGACCGCACGTAGATCGTGAGGTTCTGGCCGACAGAATTGAACGTGCCCTCGAGCAGCAGCGCCGCCGAGAAATTCTCGCGGGCCGTGGTCTGCACGCGGCGGAATTCCTGGACCGACACGGGCAGCAGATAGAGGCTGATCGAATAGCAGATCGCGATGCCGATGAAGCCGAGGAAGATCACCGGCTTCGCCGCCTGCCAGTGGCTCATGCCCGACGAGCGCAGCACGATGAGCTCGCGGTCGTTGGTGAGCTTGTTGAGCGTGAACAAGGTCGCGAAGAACAGCGAGACGGGCAGCGTGATGAGCAGGAAGCCCGGCAGCAGCAGCGACGTGATGTAGAAGAAGATGTCGACCGACAGGCCCTTGTTCAGGATGAAGCGGATGAACCGCATCGCCTGGGTGAGCCAGATCACCGCGGTGAGCGTCACCACGATGAACACGGTCGAAATGCCGACCTGCCGGAAGATATATGCCTGGGCGCGGTTCATGCCGCGGGGGTTATAGCCCCCGCCCGGGGCGCAAGAACAGCCCGCGCGGCGCGAAAATTGGTCTTGCGCCGGGCGGCGTTGCCCTGGCGCGGCCGCTGCCCTAAGTAACGCATGCGCCGCGGCCGACCGCTTCCCGGGAATGGCCGCGGCGCAATTGCGCCGAGGAGCATTCCCGCATGAAGATCGAATTCGCCGAATACGCCGTTCCGAAGGGCGGCGTCGTGGTCGCCGGCGTGATGGACGACAAGGTGCTGACCCCGGGGGCGGCCGAACTCGACCGGCGCACCGGCGGTGCCATAACCCGCGCGCTCAAGAGCGCGCGCTTCCAGGGCCGCTCTGGCGACCGGCTCGATCTCGTGTCGCCCGGCGACGGGGGCTACGACCGGATCGTCCTCGTCGGCCTCGGCAAGGGCAAGGATCGCGACGCGCTGAAGATGCAGGACCTCGGCGGCAGCCTCGTCGTGCATCTCAACGCGGGCGGCGTCGCCCGGGCGACGGTGCTCGCCGATCCGATGCCGGACTCGGCGCTGCAGACCGGCCCGGCCGCGGCGCGCCTCGGCTACGGCGCGCGGCTGCGCGCCTACCGCTTCGACAAATACCGCACGAAAGAGAAGGAAGAGCAGAAGCCTTCGCTCGCCGAGCTCACGATCGCCGTGGCCGGCGCCAAGGCGGCGGAAGATGCCTTCCGCCTGCTCGATCGCGTTGCCGACGGCGTCTCCTTCACGCGCGATCTCGTCAGCGAGCCGGCGAACATCATTTACCCCGAAACGCTGGCCGACGCCGCGCGCACGCTGGCCGATCTCGGAGTCGAAGTGGAAGTGCTCGGCGTTCACGAGATGCAGCGGCTCGGCATGGGCTCGCTGCTCGGCGTGGGGCAGGGCAGCGCGCGCGAGCCGCGCCTCGTCGTCATGCAGTGGAAGGGCGCCGCCAGCCGCAGCGAGGCGCCGCTCGCCTTCGTCGGCAAGGGCGTCACGTTCGACACCGGCGGCATCTCGATCAAGCCGGCGGCCGGCATGGAAGAGATGAAGTGGGACATGGGCGGCGCCGGCACCGTGCTCGGCCTGATGAAGGCGCTGGCCGGGCGCAAGGCGAAGGTCAACGTCGTCGGCATCACCGGCCTCGTCGAGAACATGCCGTCGGGCACCGCGCAGCGCCCCGGCGACGTCGTGAAATCGATGTCGGGCCAGACGATCGAGGTCATCAACACCGACGCCGAAGGCCGCCTCGTGCTCGCCGACGCGCTCTGGTATTGCCAGGACCGCTTCAAGCCGAAATTCATGATCGATCTCGCGACGCTCACCGGCGCCATCGTGATCGCGCTCGGGCACGAGAACGCGGGCCTGTTCGCGAACAGCGACGAGCTGGCCGAGCGCATCGCCGCCTCGGGCCGCGCCACCGGCGAGCGCTGCTGGCGCCTGCCGCTGTCGGACGCCTACGACAAGGCGCTCGCCTCGGAGATCGCCGACATGAAGAACGTCGGCGACCGCGCCGGCGGCTCGATCACCGCGGCGCAGTTCCTCCAGCGCTTCGTCAACGACGTGCCCTGGGCGCATCTCGACATCGCCGGCATGGCCTGGACGAAGAAGGATTCGCCCACCGTGCCCAAAGGCGCCACCGCCTTCGGCGTGCAGCTCCTGAACCACCTCGTGCAGGAGTATTACGAGGGGAAGTGAGCCGCTATCGGGCGGCCGCCGCCGCGCGATCCAGCAGCGCTTTCACCGTTTCCATCGGCGCGGGCGCGAGGCCCTGCGTGCGCGCGACCGCGTGCATGATGCGCCGCGGGCCGCCCAGCGAGCCGGCGGTGAGCGGCCCGGTCGCG
>CAZUYG010000203.1:0-6308 GCA_964624265.1 uncultured Candidatus Odyssella sp. | reverse complement strand
CAGTGGAAGAAATAGTCGGGTCCGCCCTCCAGCGCCGTCTCGGGCGAGGCGAGGATCGAGCCCGGCGCGGGCCGCACGTTCTGGCCGAAGCCGGGCCGCTGGAACACGAGGTCCGTCGCCGAGATCGCGCGCGCCATCCGCTCGGCGGAAACCGCCGCCTGGCGCTCGATCCACGCTTCGGGCGGAGCCATCGCTCAGGCGAAATGCGGGCTCGTGAAGCCGAGCGACTTGAGGCCCGCCTGCACTTCCGGGCAGCTCATGAACAGCTTCCACAGCAGGCCGCTGCGGTGGTTCTCGATCATCACCACGATCGGCCCCTGATCGATCGCGAGATGCGACTCGGCGAACCAGTCGCGGCCCTCGCTGAACGAATCGCGGAAGCCGTATTCGGTCCACAGCCGGTCGCCGAGCGCGCCGTAGAAATGGCGCAGCGCCGCCATGCCGTGCTCGGGCGCATAGGGCATCGAGCCGAGCGCCGCCGTGGGCGCGATCACGCCGAGATCGTTGTCGGGCGCGTGCGCGTTGTAGCCTTCGTAATTGTCGCAGGCGGTCAGGCCCCAGCACGATTCGCCGTAGCCTTTGCAGCCCTTGGGATTGGCGAGGCAGTGCGCGCGGTTGATCGCCGTGTGCGCCACGTTCTGCTGCCAGTAATCGGCGTAGCGGTCTTTGAGTCCGCGCGGGTCGAGGCCCATGAACGAATAGTGCGCAAAGAACATCGGTCCGCCTTGCGCGGGGCCGAGCGGCAGTTCGATGCCGTGATAGCGCTGGCCGTTCCTGATCGCGCCGTCGCGCGCCCAGCCGCGATGATAGACTTCGGGCTTGATCGGGTAGCGCGGCGACGAGGCGGCGAGAACGTAGGTGATGAGGCACTCGTTCCAGCCGCGGATCTCGTGGTTCATCGCCCAGCCGTTGAAGGGGCTCCAGTGCCAGTAGAGCACGTCGCGTCCTTCGCGCGTGTGCCAGTCCCACTCCACCTCGCCCCACAGGCCATTGATGCGGTCGCGCAACTCGCGCTCCGCGGGGGCATCGAAATACTGGCGCGCCGCGAGCAGCCCCATCATCAGGAACGAGGTCTCGACGATGTCGCCGCCGTCGTCCTTGCGCGAGAACGGAATCGTGCGCCCGGTCTCGCCGTTGAGGAAGTGCGGAAACACGCCGTGATAGGCGTTGGCCTTGGCGAGAAAGCGCACGGCGCGGAGCAGCCGCTGCGCCGCCTCGGCGCGCGGGATCCAGCCGCGCTCGACGCCGGCGACGATGGCCATGATGCCGAAGCCCGATCCGCCGCTCGTCACCGTCTCGAGGCCGTAGTCGAAGGCGACGTTGCTGCGCTCGCGCGCGAGGCCGGAAACCGGATGCGCGAAATCCCAGAAATAGCGCAGCGTCTGCCGCTGCACGGCGTCGAGAAGCTGCGTGTCGGTGGGCGCGCGGAGGCGGTCGGTCATGGCGCGCAATTTTCGGCTTCTCGCGCGCGGGCGCAAGAGGCACGGGCGCAAGAGGCGCGGGCGCGCAAGAGGCGCGCTTACGCCGCCGCCACCTTGCGCAGCGGGATCACGGCCGTCGGCGCTGGCTCGTCCGCCTCGGTCTCGATGTCGTCGCCGTGGCGCCGCAGCGTGATCGTCCGCGCGTAGAATCCGGTCAGGTCCGGGCTCGTGGCACAGCCGATCACGGTCGCCTGCGCCAATTCGTCGGCGAAGATGCGGCGCATCAGGAGCTGGTGCTCCCGGCTGAGCGAAGAGGTGTCCTCGAGGAACACCCAGCGCGGCGCATGCAGCAGCAGCCGCGCGAACGCGATGCCGTGCTGCTCCTCGGGGGTCAGGATCTTGTCCCAGCGCTCCTGCTCGCCGAGCCGGGGAACGAGGTGCCCGAGGCCGGCGCGGGCGAGCGCCACATGCACCGCGGCATCCTCGAACTCGGCCGCATCGTCGGGATAGGTCACGGCGGCGCGCAGCGTGGCGAGCGGCAGATAGGGCCGCGCCGGCACGAACATCGTCTGGTGCCCCGGCGGCACCTGGATCGTGCCTTCGCCCGCCGACCAGAGGCCCGCGATCGCGCGCAGCAGCGTGGCCTTGTCGGCGCAGGGCCGGCTGGCGATCAGCACGCGCTCGCCGCGCCCGATCTCGACGACCGGCGCGTCGAATTCGGCGCGGCCGTCGCGCAACGCCAGCGAAAGCGCCTTGAACGCGAGCTTGCCTTCGGGATGCGCCTCGACCGCGATGCGCCCGCTGCCGTCGCCGCCGTGCCCGCCGGCGCCCATCCGGTCGAGCCCGTCGCGGAACGCCATCACGCGCAGCAGCGTCGCCCGCCACGTCGCGATCGCCGCGAAATTGTCCACGAACCAGCGCAGCGATTGCTGCACCTGGTTGAACGCGCCCACCACCATCATCAGTCCGCCCAGCGACATCGCGCCGCCGAAATAGCCGGGCGAAGCGACGACGACGGGGACGACGAGCGCGAGCCAGCCATAGCCCGACGTGATCCAGGTGAGCCGCGCGATTCCGCCGGCGATCTCGCGGCCGATGTTCACGACGCCGTTCACGCGCCCGTTCAGGATCGTGCGCTCGTCGCGCTCGCCCTTCTGCAGCGCGATCACCTCGGCCGATTCGTGCGCCCGCACCAGCGAGAAGCGCAGATCGGCCTCGCGCGCGCATTTCTCGGCGTTCAGCCGGATCAGCGGCCGTCCGACGAGCCAGGTGAGCCACGAGCCGGCGGCGGCATAGAGCAGCGCGCACCACACCATGTAGCCCGGCACGGTGAAGCTCTGCTTGTCGATCTGGAAAACGACCTGGCTCGACAGAACCCACAGCACGCCCACGAAGGTGAACAGCAGCAAGGTCGATTGCAGGAGCCCGAACGCGAAAGACGCGGTGAGGTCGGTCAGCGCGCGCGCATCTTCCTCCATGCGCTGATCCGGATTCACGCCGAGCTCGCCGGCGTGCGAGATCAGATAGGCGCGGCGCGGCGCCATCCAGCGGTCGAGCAGGTCGTGCGTCAGCCACTCGCGCAGACGCAGCTTGATCATCTCCTGCAGCCAGGTCTGCGAGACGACGAGCGTCAGCAATCCGCCGACGATGACGAGGAACGCGATCAGCTCGTTGCCGAGCGCCCAGAACGAGCGCTGCGCGAGCGTGTCGTAGAACGAGCCGCTCCACGCGTTGAGCCGGACCTGGCCGTAGGTGTTGGCGCCGACGACGGCAAGGAGAATCAGCGCCAGCCAGCCGACCCGGCCGCGGTAGCGCGAGCGGCAGAGGGCGCGCAACAGGCAGAGAAGTTGCGCCCAGACGCCGCGGCTTGCCTCTTTTGGTCCGCGCCCCGCTTGCCCCAGCGCGGCGCTTCGTCCAGCTACCCCATTCTTCGATCGTCCTTCAAATCAGACGACGCCCGGGCGATGCGCCCGGAGCTATGACCCCAACCCTGTCTCAATCTTTATTTATCGAATACGACGCCGATCGGCTTTTTTATTTCCGAATTCTGACGCCCTTGATTCGCGTATAATCGACGCCGCAGCGTAAGTAAACGGTTTACAGCGTGTCCGGCGGCAGAGATTTTTACCGAGCGCGCTGCGGCGCGCACCGGCCGCGTTCGTGCCCGAAGATCGCGCAATCGCACCGCTGCGCATCTGCTCAATTTTGCTTCAATGATCGCGGCCGCCTTATTATACGGCAGCCGCCGCAGCGGAGCGGCGCGGAACGCCGGGGCGGCACATGACGAAGCAAGACCACGCGGCGCGCATCGAGAACCTGCTCGGCGCGATGACGCTCGACGAGAAGATCGGCCAGCTCAACATGCTGACGGCGGATCTCGCCGTCACCGGGCCCGGCATGCCGGCCGATTACATGGCCGAGCTGAAGAAGGGCCGCCTCGGCAGCATGCTCAATCTGTTCGGCGCGCCGCTGATGCGCCAGGTGCAGAAGGCGGCGGTGGAAGAGACGCGCCTCGGCATTCCGCTATTTTTCGGGTTCGACGTGGTGCACGGCCACCGCACGGTGTTCCCGATTCCGCTGGCCGAGGCGGGCGCGTTCGACCCCGCGCTCTGGGAGAAGACGGCGCGCATCGCCGCGATCGAGGCGGCGGCGGACGGGCTCACACTCACTTTCGCGCCGATGCTCGACGTGTCGCGCGATCCGCGCTGGGGCCGCATCTCGGAAAGCGCCGGCGAAGATCCGTGGCTCACCGCGCGGCTCGCCGAGGCCAAGGTGCGCGGCTTCCAGGGGCCCGACCTCGCGGCGCCCGACGCGGTTGCGGCCACGGCCAAGCATTTCGCCGGCTACGGCGCGGTGATGGCCGGGCGCGAATATGCGCAGGTCGACGTGTCCGAGCGCACGTTCCACGAAGTGTATCTGCCGCCGTTCCGCGCGGCGGTCGGCGCGGGCACTGCGGCGATCATGCCGGCCTTCAACGACCTCGCCGGCATCCCGCTCACCGCGCATCGCGGCCTGCTGCGCGATCTGTTGCGCGAGCGCTGGGGTTTCGACGGCGTGCTGATCAGCGACTACAACGCGATCGCCGAGCTCATAGCGCACGGCGTCGCCGCCGATCTCGTCGAGGCGGCTGCGCTCGCGCTCCGGGCCGGCGTCGATATCGACATGATGGCGACCGCCTACACGCGCGCCCTGCCGGCGGCGCTCGAACGCGGCCTCGTCGCGATGGCGGATATCGATGCCTGCGTGCGCCGCGTGCTCGCGCTGAAGGCCGGCCTCGGCCTGTTCGACGACCCCTATCGGATCAACGCGCCGGTGATGACGCCGGAGCGCATCGCCGAGCACCGCGCGGCCGCGCGCGACGCGGCGCGCCGTTCGATCGTGCTGCTCCAGAACCGCAACGATCGCCTGCCGGTCGCGGCGCCGCCGGCGCGAGTCGCGGTGCTCGGTCCGCTCGCCGACATTGCCGAGGAGATGCTGGGCCCATGGTCCGGCGCCGGGCGCGGCGAGGAGATGGTGTCGTATGCGGCCGGCCTCCGCGCCGCGTGGCCGGGAAGCCGCATCGACGCGGCGAAAGGCGTCGAGGCCGAAGGCGGCGATGCGAGCGGGATCGAATCGGCGCTCGATCTCGCGCGCGCGGCCGATCTCGTCGTGCTGTGCCTCGGCGAGCTGCGTTTCATGAGCGGCGAGGCGGGCTCGCGCGCGAAGCCGGGGCTGCCCGGCCTCCAGGCCGAATTTGCGCGCGCCGTGTTCGATCTCGGCAAACCCACGGTCGTGCTGCTCTCGTCCGGCCGGCCGCTGCTGGTGCCGTGGCTGTTCGAGCGCGCCGAGGCGGTGCTGGCGTGCTGGTATCTCGGCAGCGAGGCCGGGCACGCGGTCGCCGACGTGGTCACAGGACGCTGGAATCCCAGCGCGCGCCTGCCGGTCACGTGGCCGGTCGAGGTCGGCCAGATTCCGATCTTCTATGCGCGTTTGCCGACCGGGCGGCCGGTCGATCCGGCGTTCCGCTATTCGAGCAAATATCTCGACATGCCGAACGAGCCGCTGTTCCCGTTCGGCCACGGTCTCTCCTACACGCGCTTCGCTTATTCCAATCTGCGCGTGGCGCCGGCGGAGATTCGCGCAGGCGGCACGCTCGCGGTCGAAGTCGACGTGGCGAACGCAGGCGGCATGGCCGGCGAAGAAACCGTGCTGCTGTTCGTGCGCGATCCGGTTGCCAGCCTGTCGCGGCCGGTGCTGGAGCTGAAGGGCATGGCCAAGGCAGCCCTGAAGCCGGGCGAGACGCGCACGGTGCGCCTCGCGCTCGGCTGCGATGCCTTGGGCTTTCTCGATGGCGCGCTCGCATCGCGTCTCGAGCCCGGCGCGATCGAGATCTTCGTCGGACCGTCGGCGCGCGCCGATGCGCTGCTCAAGGCCACGATCACCCTCGTCGCGTAGCCGCGCCCCGGCGCCTTCACGCGGCGGCGGCTTCGGCCGCGCCGGCCTGCATCACGCTCGCCAGAAGCGCATAGGCGGCAAGCCACGCTTCGCGCGCCTCGTCGGTGAAGGCCGGCCCCAGGCCCTGCTCGAGCGTTCCGATCAGCGCCTCGCCCACGGTGGCGTAGTGCCGGTGCTCGACACCGTAGCCGCGATGGCGGCGGCCGAGGGCGCGCAGAGTCGGAACCAGCGCTTCCGGTGCGTGCAGCCCGGCCACGGCGACGCCGATCATCTGCATCAGCTTGGCGCCCTGCTCGCGCATGTCGCTCTTGAACAGCGCGCGCAGCGAGGGATCGAGCGCGAACAGGCGGCCGTAGAAAATCGCCGCGGCCGCGTCGGCGATCGGCTTCACGGCGGCGAAATTCTCGCGCACAAGGGCGATCTGGCGAGGAGTCATGAGAAGCTCCCGGTTGA
>CAZUYG010000202.1:1518-6317 GCA_964624265.1 uncultured Candidatus Odyssella sp. | reverse complement strand
GATGGCGACGCGCTGCTTCTCGCCGCCCGAGAGCTTGAGGCCCCGCTCGCCGACCATCGCTTCGTAGCCGTCGGGCAGGTTGGCGATGAAATGATGGAGATGCGCGAGCCGCGCGGCCTCTTCCACCTCTGCGCGCGTGGCGCCGGGGCGGCCATAGGCGATGTTGTAGTAGAGCGTGTCGTTGAACAGCACCGTATCCTGCGGAACGATGCCGATCGCGTTGCGCAGGCTCGCCTGCGTGACGTCGCGGATATCCTGCCCGTCGATGCGGACGGAGCCGGCTTCCACGTCGTAGAAGCGGAACAGGATGCGCGAGATCGTCGATTTGCCGGCGCCGCTCGGCCCGACAATGGCGATCGTCTTGCCGGCCGGCACCTTGAACGACACCTCGTGCAGGATCGAGCGGCGCTCCTCGTAGCGGAATTTCACCCGGTCGAACACGACTTCGCCGCCCGCAACGGCGAGCGGCGGCGCGCCCGGCTTGTCCTGGATCTCGCGGTGGACGCGCAGCAGGCTGAACATCGATTCCATGTCCACCAGCGCCTGCTTCACTTCGCGATACATGAAGCCGAGCATGTTCAGCGGCTGGTAAAGCTGGAGCAGATAGGCGTTCACGAGCACGAATTCGCCCACGCTCATCGTGCCCGCGACGACGCCGACGCCGGCGCGGTACATCACGAGCGTGAGACCCATCGCGATGATGAAGCCCTGCCCGACGTTGAGCAGCGAGAGGCTCTGGTCCGACAGCACGGCCGCGCGCTCGTAGCGCCGCATGGCCTTGTCGAAGCGGCTGGCCTCGTGCTCCTCGTTGCCGAAATACTTGACCGTCTCGTAGTTGAGCAGGCTGTCGATCGCCTTCGTGCTGGCGTCGCTGTCGCTCTCGTTGAGCTGGCGGCGATACTTGATGCGCCACTCGGTGACGGCGACCGTGTAGGCCGCGTAGACCGCGACCGTGACCAGCACGATGAGCGCGAACCAGAAATCGAGCATCGCCCAGAGAACGGCGGTGACGAGCAGTATCTCGACGATGGTCGGGAAAATCGTGAACAGCGTCCACGACAGCAGGTTCTCGATGCCCTTGGTGCCGCGCTCGATGGCGCGCGAGAGGCCGCCGGTCTGCCGCTCGAGGTGATAGCGGAGCGACAGCGCATGCAGATGGCGGAACGTGCGCAGCGCGAGCTGGCGCATCGAGCGGTGGGCGACCTTGGCGAAGATCGCATCGCGCAGTTCGGCGAAGGCGACGCCGAAGACGCGCGCGCCGCCATAGGCGAGCAGCACCGCCACCGGCACCGCGGCGACGGCGGCCCCGCCCGTGGGCGTCAGCGCGTCGACCGCCTCCTTGAACAGGATCGGGACGTAGACGACCGTGACCTTGGCCAGCACGAGGCAGGCCATCGCCGCGACGACCCGCAGCCGCAGTTCCAGCCATTCCTCGGCCGGCGCCTTCGGCCAGAGATAGGGCAGCAGCGTGGCGAGCGCGCGCCGGCCATAGCCCGGCTCGGGGCCCTTCTCTTTCTTGGCGTCGGATTTTGGGGGCGGAGGCGTCATCGCGATGATAACCTAGCGTCGAAAGGCCGCCGAACAAGGGCCGAGGGGCACGCTTCGGGCCTGCCGGGCGTAAGATCGCAGGCATATTCGGGCAACGTGATGACGCGAAGACTCGCCGCTACGGCCGCCGCCCTGTCGCTCCTGGCCGGCACCGCGCACGGGACCGAGCCGGCGTCCGCCGGGAAGCGGATCGACGCCGAATACGTCATCACCTGGCTTGGCCTGCCGGTGTATTCCGGCACCTTCGCGATCGCATGGAACGGCGACCGTTATCGCGTCCGTTTCCAGGCCGAAGCGCAGGGCATCGCGCGCCTGGCCAACAGCACGACCGTGGATTGGGAAACGAGCGGGCGGCTGGCGAAAGGCGTGGTCCAGCCCGAACTCTTTGCGCAGGCCAATACGTTCCGCCGCCAGACACGGCGGATCACGCTGGCCTACGGCGCCAAGGGCCCCCCCTCGGTCTCGGTCGTGCCGCCGGAAAGCCCCGGCAAGCGCCCGCCGGTGCCGGAGACGCTCAAGGCGGCGACGCTCGACCCGCTCTCCGCCACCTTTGCCGCCTTCGCGATGGCGCCCACGGCCAAGGGCTGCGCCTACAAGGCGCAGGTGTTCGAGGGGCTGCGGCGCACCGACGTGCGGCTCGAGCATTCGGGCAGCGAGCGCACGCCCGCCCCGCGCAGCGCCGGCCTCGGCGCGCAGGCCTTTGTCTGCGAGCTGCATGCAAAGCGCCTCGCCGGCTACGAAGAGAAGCATTTCCGCCAGAACCCCGAACCGCTGCCGCCGGCCACGCTGTGGGTGGCCCGCCACGAGGGCGCCGGGCTGTGGCTCCCTGCGCAGCTGCGCTTCGAATCGCAATACGGCGCGATCTACGCCCACCTCACGCGCGTGAAGATCAGCAACGGGGCGCCTTAGAGGAATCCCCCGGCCCTATGCGGGCTTGACGCCGCTGTGGAGCGCGACGATGCCCAGCGTCATGTTGCGATAGCGGACGCCGCGGAAGCCGAATTCTTCCATCTCGCGGCAGAACGCAAGCTGATCGGGAAATTCGTGGATTCCGCGCACGAGGTAGTCGTAGGCGCTCGCATCGCCGCCGGTCGCGATGCGCGCAATCACCGGCAGGCACCAACGCATGTAGGCGAGGTAGAGCGCATGCAGGGGCGCGAACGGGATGCGCGCCGCCTCGAGGCAAAAGAACGTTCCGCCCGGTTTCAGAACGCGGAACGCCTCGGCCAGCACGCGGCGGCGGTCGCAGATCTTCATGCCGAAGGAAATCGAGAAGAGATCGACGGAGGCCGGCGGAAAGTCGGCCAGCGCGTAGACGTCGGCGACCGCGATCTTCACGGTGCCGCCGTGGCCGGCAAGCTTGCGGCGCGCGATCGCCAGCATTTCGGGGCAGAGATCGGTGACCCAGAATATGCGCCCGGCGCCGCCGCCCGCGAGCCGGCGCAGCACGCGCAGGGGAATATCGCCGGTGCCGCTCGCCGCGTCGAACACCACGGCGCCGGGATGCGCCGCAATCGCGCGCGCCATCGCCGATTTCCACAGGCGGTGGATGCGCAGACTGAAGAGATCGCACAGCCGGTCGTAGCGGCCCGCGATGCGCGCGAACACGTTGTCGCGCGCCGGATCGAACGACGCGGCATTGGCGCGCGAAGCTTCGCCTTCCCCGGTCATCGGCCTTCTCCCACGACCGCACACGATAGCACGCTTGCGCCGGGCCGCGGCGGCGGAGGATCATGCGCGTCCCGACGGGCGAGGAGCGCATGACCGGACGCAACGCCAAGACGCGCAAGATCGGAACGCGCACGCAGCTCCGCCAGCCGAACCAGCCGGTGGCCGACATCATCGCGCGCGGCCTGCCCAAGGCGAAGAAGAAGCTGCGCGTGATCGTGCTCGGCGCCGGCATGGCCGGGCTTGCTGCTGCCCACGAATTGTTGCGCGCAGGCCACGACCCGATTCTCCTCGAAGCGCGCCCGCGCGTCGGCGGCCGCATCTACACCCTGCGCGACCCGTTCGCGCACGGGCTCCACGCCGAAGTGGGGGCCATGCGCATCCCGCGCTCGCACGACCTCACCATGGCCTATGTGAACGCCTTCAAGCTCGAAACCATGCCGTTCACGATGGGCAATCCCCAAGCCTACTATCACATCGGCGGCGTGCGGCGGCGCATCGCCGAAACCGATTTCGACATGCTGGGCTTCGAGCTGGCGCCGCACGAGCGCGGCAAGACCTATGCCGAGCTGTGGGCCGCCGCGCTCCGGCCGCTGCTGGACCGCCTCGCAAAAGAGGGCCCCGCCTGCTGGAACTGGCTGGTCGAGACCTACGACAACCTCTCGACGCGCGAGTTCCTCGAGCAGAGCGGCTGGTCCGAAGGCGCCATCGAGATGTTCGGCCTGTTCGCGAACCAGGAGGCGCTGATGAACGCGTCGTTTCTGGAGCTGTTCCGCGAGGAGGCGGGCCGATTCTACGAGGACATGGTGCAGATCGCGGGCGGGATGGATTTGCTGCCGCGCGCCTTCATGGCGGCGCTCGGCGGGCGAATCCGCTTCGGCGCGCGCGTCGTGGCGCTCGAGCAGGATGCAGACGGCGTTTCCGTGCACTTCCGCGCGGCAGCGCGGCGCCATATCGAGAAGGGCGACGCCGCGATCGTCACCCTTCCCTTTTCCGTGTTGCGGCACATCGATGCCAGCCCTCACTTCTCGCGCGCCAAGCAGCGCGCGATCCGCCAGCTCCATTACGACGCGTCGGCGAAAATCCTCGCGCAATGCCGCCGCCGCTTCTGGGAGACCGACGACGGCATCTTCGGCGGCGGCTCGGTGACGGACCTGCCGATCCGCAACGTCTTCTACCCCGAGCAGGGGCGGGAGACCGGGCGCGGCGTGCTGCTCGCTTCCTACACGTGGTCGGAGGACGCGCAGCGCTGGGGCTCGCTCTCGCCGTCCGACCGCATCGCCGAAGCCGTCGAGCAGCTTTCGCACATCCACCCGCAGATCGAATCCGAGTTCGAAGCTGGTGCTTCGTGGATGTGGCACGACGACGAATTCGCCGGCGGCGCGTTCGCGCTGTTCGATCCGGGGCAGCAGACCTTGCTGCACGAAGCGATCGTGGCGCCGGAAGGCCGCTTCCACTTTGCCGGCGAGCACGCCTCGCTCGGGCACGCCTGGATTCAGGGCGCGATCGAATCCGGCCTGCGCGCGGCGAAGGAAGTGGCTGCGCGGGACTCCTGATACCGGCGTGACACACATTGGACTCGT
>CAZUYG010000202.1:0-1418 GCA_964624265.1 uncultured Candidatus Odyssella sp. | reverse complement strand
GGGATGACGGTCAGTGATTAGGGCCGCCAGCGCGGCAGCCCGCTTCCGCGGGCACGACGAGTTGGGGTAATCGTTGGTTCCCTTGAGCCCGCCGGAGGAGCGCGTTGCGCCGCCCGATCCTCGCCCTCGCCGCGATTCTTTGCACGCTCGCCGCCTCGGCGCGCGCCGAGGAGCTCTTGCCGCCCTCGGCCGAGCGCGGCGCCGAGCTTTGGGCAAAGTGCAAATCGTGCCACACGATCGAGAAGGGCGGCCGCAACATCGTGGGGCCCAATCTGCACGGCGTGTTCGGCCGCCGCGCCGGCACGGCCCCGGCCTACAATTATTCGCCGGCGATGAGGGCCGCGTCCTTCGTGTGGACCGACGAGACGCTCGACCGGTATCTCGCCGAAACGGTGGATTTCCTGCCCGGCACGAAGATGTATGGCGGGCTCGCGATCAAGCAGGACCGGCTCGATCTGATCGCCTGGCTCAAGGACGCGGCGAAGCCTTGAACGCGCGGCTTTGTTGCGTGCATTCAAGGGTTTGGCTATGATCCGCGGCAATCGGTCGATAGAACCAGGGAGGACCCGATGAAGGCTTTTCTCGCCAGTGTGATCGCGCTCGTCGTCATCGCGGTCGGCGCGAATTTCGTGCTGAACGGCATGCAGAAACCCGCCGAAAGCGCGTACACCTCGCCGACCGGCGCGCGTCCGAACTGAGGCGCGCAAGAGACACGATCATCCGGGGCCGGCGGCGACGCCGGCCCTTGTCGTTTGCGCTCAGAACGGGCGGTCGCCGGCGAGCGTGATGCGGTGCATGCGCCGCCGGAAGCCGTGATAGTCGTTGACCGGGAAATGCTGCGCCGAGCGGTTGTCCCAGAAGGCGATGGCGCCCGGTGTCCAGCGGAACCGGCAGACGAACTCGTCGCGCACCTGGTGCCGGAACAGCTCGTCGAGCAGCGCGCGGCTCTCTTCCTCGCTCTCGCCGTCGAGCCGCACGGTGTGGGCGACGTTCACGTAGAGGGCCTTGCGGCCGGTTTCGGGATGCGTGCGCAAGGCCGGGTGCGCGGCCTCATAGACCTTTTTCGACTCGGCGGTGGGGCTGTCGCGGATGCGGTCTTCGCGCGTGCGGCTGACGTCGGCCTTGGCCGAGCTGTTCACGGCCCGCGCGCCGTCGAGTCGGCGTTTCAGCGCCGGCGGCAGCGTTTCGTAAGCCCGATACATGTTCGCGAACAGCGTATCGCCGCCCGCTGGCGGTATCTCGCGCGCGATCAGCATCGTGCCCATCGGCGGCGCTTCCTGATAGCTCGTGTCGGAATGCCAGACGCCGCCGAAATTCACCGTCTCGTGCTCGCGTTTCAGCACTTCGATGATTTCGGGGTATCCGTCGATCCCTTTGACGAACGGATATTCGACCGGCGTGCCGAAGCGGCGCGCGAA
>CAZUYG010000201.1:0-6337 GCA_964624265.1 uncultured Candidatus Odyssella sp. | reverse complement strand
TCCTCCATGCGCCCGACGCGGCCGAGCGGGATCACGTGCGCGCCGGCGCGGTCGGCGAGATCGCGGCTGTTGCCGGTCATCTCTTCCATCGGCGGCGACCAGGTCCAGCCGGGCGACACGGTGACGACGCGGATGCCGTCGGGCGCCAGCGCCACGGCCGCGCAGCGCGTGAAGTGCATCAGCGCGGCCTTGCCGGCCGAGTAGGGGCCGCGCGTGCCGTTGCCGAACTTCCCTGAGACGCTGCCGATGTTCACGACCACGCCGCCGGGCTTGGTGAGATAGGGCGCCGCCTTCTGCACGAAGATCGCGGGGCCGACGATGTTGACGTTGAGGCAGTCGAGCCAATCCTGCCGCGGCGTGGCGAGGCCCGAATCGAGATAGGAGCACGCGCAATTGACGAGGATGTCGAGCTTGCCGAAGCGCTGTTTCGTTTCGGCGAGGCAGGCCTCGATATCGGCGTCGCGCGTCACGTCGGTGCGGCGATAGGCGGCGCGCGCGCCGAGCGAGGCGGCGACGGCCGCGCCGGCCGCATCCTCGATGCCGGTCACCATCACCGCCGCGCCGGCGGCATGGAGCCCGCGCGCGATGTATTCGCCGATGCTGGCCGTGGCGCCGGTCACGATCGCCACCTTGCCGTCGAGCCTGATCATCCGATCCCCCATCATGCGGTCGCGGCGGGAAGCTAGGGCAGGGGCGGCGAGGGTGCCAGACCAAGCGTCCGGCGCGATTGATCGGGGGCCATGCGCCGGTGTTAGCTTGCGGCGGGGAGGAGCGCATGAATCGCGCCGCCGGCACATCCGCATTCGCGTTGGCCCTTATGTTTGCGTCCGGCGCCGCCGCCGATGACGCGGCGGACTGGCGGCGCTGCGAGAAGGCGTCGGCCGATCCACCGGCCGGCATCGCGGCCTGCACCCGGCTCATCGACGGCGGCAAGCAGCCGCCGGCCGATCTGGCGCTCGCGCACTACAATCGCGGCAACGCCTTCGCGGTGCAGAATCAGTACGCGCGCGCGATCGCCGATTACGGCCGCGCGATCGAGCTCAATCCCAAGGACGCGCAGGCCCACGCCAATCGCGGAATCGCATTCTATGCGCTGCGCAAATACGCGCTGGCCATCGAGGATTTCGACCAGGCGATCGCGCTCGAGCCCAAGGATCCCAATTTCTACAATCTGCGCGGCGCCCTCTACCGCGTGGTGAACAAGTTCGAGGAGGCGATCCTCGACTACGACCGCGCGATCGACCTCAAGCCCGATTTCGCGCAGGCCTACAACAATCGCGGCAACGCCTATTCGATGCAGGGCAACAACGCGCGGGCGATCGAGGACTACGACCGCGCGATCAAGCTCGTGCCGAACTATGCGAGCGCCTATCAGAACCGCGCGGCCGCGCACGAGGCGCTCGGCAACAAGGCCGAGGCGATCCGCGACTACCGCGCGGCGCTGCGCCTCGATCCGGGCCTCGAGGAATCGCGCAAGGGGCTCACGCGGCTCGCCGCGCGCTGACGGCCGGGCACGCGCGGCGCCTATACCGCCTCTTTGCCCCCGCCATTCGCGGCGGCCGCGAGCTGCGTCGGGCTCAGGCTCGGCCACGGCCATTCCGGCATGCGCGCGAGCGGATGGGGATCGAAGCACATGCGGAACAGGCTGCACGCTTCCTTCGAGCCCTCGAGCTGCAACGCGCCGGAATCGATCGCGTCCTTGAGCTTCCGCTGGCCCATCCAGACTTCGGTCATCGTCTTCACGTCGGTGTTGACGCGGAGATCGATGTCGAACCCCGTCCGCTTGATGCAGAGATCGACGTCGCCGTCGTCGAACACGAGCCACCACATGCGCTTCGGGCTCGGCACGCCGGCGAATACGAACTCGATCACGGAGCGGCGGTCCGCCGGCACCACGTCGCGGCGCAGGTTGCGGCGCAGGTCCCACATCAGCAGGGCGACGTCGAGATTGCGGGCCGGCGTCTGGTGCTGCAGCCAGCGGAGACCCCAGCCGGCGAGGCCTTCGACGACAGGGCGCAGCTGCTCGCCCGCCTGGGTCAGCCGGTATTCCGGCCCGCCATCGGCGCCGCGGGTCTTCTCGACGATTCCGGCGAACTGGAGCTGTTTCAGCCGTTGCGACAGCAGCGACGGCGACATGAGCGGAACGCCCCGCTTCAGCTCGTTGAAGCGCGTGTGCCCATAGAGCAACTCGCGCAGCACCAGCGGCGTCCACCGCTCCGCAAAAACTTCCGCCGCCATCGCCAGCGGGCAGAACTGCCCATAGCCTCGAAAACGCGCCATCGCGGTAACTCCAATCGGGAGGTTGCCGCCCCGCTACAAATCTAGGACTAGGCCTGCGCGGCGTGCAACGGCATGCTGCAAAAAATAACGGGCCGGCAAAGCGAATTGGACGATCGGACAAGGCGCGGCCCAAAGACGGCTGACAGGGTGTGCCGGGGCGGACCGGCGGACGCCAGATAGCGCGTCCACAAACAAGAGGTTTTTCATGTCGATCATGGGTTCCCGCTGGATCGACCTCGTCAACGAGGTCGGGCCCTCCTTTGCCGCCCGGGCGGCCGCTCACGACGCCGACGATTCCTTCGTCGCCGAGAACTATGCGGTGCTCAAGCAGCGGAAGCTGTTCTCGGCGCTCGTCCCCGAGGAGTTCGGCGGCGGCGGCGCGCGCTATTCCGAGGTGTGCGCCGCGCTGCGCCAGCTCGCGCATTATTGCCCGTCGACGGCGCTCGCCGTCTCGATGCATCAGCATCTCGTCGCGGCGGCGCTCTATAATCACCGCAAGGGCCGCCCCGGGCAGAAGGTGCTCGAAGCGGTGGGCGGCAAGGACGTGATCCTGATCAGCACCGGCGCCAACGACTGGCTGGCCTCGCGCGGCGAGGCGGTGAAGGTCGAGGGCGGCTTCCGCATCAACGCGACGAAGACCTTCGCCAGCGGCAGCCCGGTCGGCGACATGCTGATGACCTCGGCCGCCTACGAGGATCCCAAGGAAGGCTGGCAAGTGCTGCATTTCCCGGTGCCGATCAAATCCGAGGGCGTCACGGTCAATCAGGATTGGCGCGCGATGGGCATGCGCGGCACGGGCTCGGGCTCGGTCGTGCTCAAGGACGTGTTCGTGGCGGATGCGGCGGTGGCCGTGCGCCGGCCGCGCGGCAAGTATCATCCGGTGTGGAACACGATCCTCACCTGCGCGATGCCGCTGATCATGTCGGTCTATGTCGGCGTCGCCGAAGCGGCGGCCGAGCGCGCGGTGGCCGCGGCGAAGAAGCGGCCCGACGGCACGACTCCGGTGCTGCTCGGCGAATTGGAGAACCTGCTGACCTCGGCGCGCCTCGCGGCGGAAAGCATGGTGCTGCTCGTTGCCGATCTCGAGTTCGAACCGACGACCGAACGCGCGAACGCGATTCTCGTGCGGAAAACGCTCGCCGCGAACGCGGTGATCGCGACCTGCACCAAGGCGCTCGAAGCGGCGGGCGGCTCGTCCTACATGCGCGCCGCCGGCATCGAGAAACTGCTGCGCGACGCCCATGCCGCGCAGTTCCATCCGCTGCCGGAGCGCAAGCAGCAGGAGTTCACCGGCCGCCTGGCGCTCGGGCTCGATCCGGTCGCTTAACTACTCCGCCGGAACCATCGCCGGCCGGGCGCCGCGCAATGCGCGGCGCTCGGCGGCGAGGAACAGCAGCGCCACGAGCTCGACCGCGGCGCCGGCCAGGCCGAGCTCGCCCGGGCCGAAATGCGCGATCGTGAGGCCGCCCAGCGCCGCTCCCGCCGCCATGCCCAGATAAATGGCCGACATGTTCAGGGCCATCAGCACGGGCGCCGCCGCCGGGGCGTGCGCAATCAGGCGGCTCTGCCGCGCCGCGAAGCCGACGAAGCCCAAGACCGACCAGACCGCGAGCAGGGCGAGAGCCACCGGCAGCGCATGGGGCAACGACGGCGCCGCCGATATCGCGGCCAGCGTCACGGCGAGCCCGCCGACGCCGGCGACGAGAATCCGTGGAGCGCCGAAGCGATCGGTGGCCCAGCCGCCGGCGAGGTTGCCGACGAACGCGCCCGCGCCGAACAGCGCGAGCACGAGCGCGAAATGTCCGCCGGAGACGCCGAGACCGGCCATGTAGGGCGCGAGATAGGTGTAGAGCGTGTAGGAGCCGGCAACCCACGCGACCGTCACCAGCAGCGCGTGCACGATCGCGGCCTGACGCAGCGGCGCGAGCCGCTGGCGCAGCGGGATCGCGGGCGGCCTGATGCCGCGCGGCACGCCCAAGGCCACCGCCGCGAAGGCGACCGCGCCGAGCGCGGCATCCGCGAGGAACGCGGCGCGCCATCCGAAAGCCTCGCCGACGAAGGTTCCGAGCGGCACGCCGACGGCCGGGCCGACCGTGAGGCCCATCGCCACCAGCGCCAGCGCGCGCCCGCGCTGCTCCGGCCGAACGAGGCTGGCGCCCAGCGCGGACGCCGCCGGCGTGTAGAGGCAGGTGACGAGCGCCATCGCCATGCGGATCGCCAGCAGCGCGGCAAAACCCGGCGCCAGCGCCGCCGCGATGCATCCCGAGAGGCTCAATAGCAGCACCAGCCGCCGGTCCCACCGCCCGGTGATCGCCGCCGCCACCGGCGCCGCCACCGCATAGGTGAGAGCGAATCCGGTCAGCAGATAGCCGGCGGTGCCGGGATGCAGCGCATATTCCCGCGCGATGCCCGGCAGCAATCCGGCGATCAGGAAGGCGTCGGTCGCCAGCGCGAACGTGCCGAACGCGAGCCAATACAAGACCGCGGGCAAATCTCCGCGCGCCGCCTGGGGCCGAATGCTCATGGTGTCCTCGCGGAATGTCTTCGCCGGCGCGCGAACAAACCCGGTCGCGCGCCGCGCGGCAACGACGTGGGAGGTAATCGGGCGCGGCCTAGGCGGCGCGGCGTACGCCGCTCCCCGCGCCGACGAACCGCGCCGCCTCCGCGATCACGGCGCCGTTGCGCAGCAGCCGCGTGTGGCCGCTGCCCTCGGTCGCGTAGAGGCGCGCGCTCGGCACGGCCGCGGCGATGGCTTCGGACGACGCGAACGGAACTTCGCGGTCGCGCCGGTCGTGGACGAGCAGAACGCCGAGCCCGCGCCCCGCGACGAGGCTGGCCAAGACCTTGTCGGTGTCGGTCTCGTCCCAGCGGAATTGCAGCTTGCGCTCCATGTTGCGCTGCATGCGCCCGCGCACCGAAAGCGGCAGGCCGAGAACGTGCGCGACGAACAGCGAGAATTTCGTGAGGCTCAGCGGGGCCGCCAGCAGCACGAGGCGGTCGACCTTCAGGCCGTGGCGCAGCGCGAACAGCGTGGCCGGCGCGCCGAACGAATGCGCGACGATCGCGTGCGCGGGTCCATACAGCCCGGCGACGTGCTGGATGGCGCCCGCCATGTCCATGATGTTGGTCTGTCGTCCGCCCGAGCCGCCATGCGCCGGCGCATCGAACAGCACCACGCGATGCCCGGCCGAGACGAGCGGCTCGATCCACGCATCGAACTGGGCGGCGAAACCGCTCCAGCCATGCGCGAGCAGAACCACCGGGCCCTCGCCGAAGCTCCAGACGCGCAGCCACCGGCTCGCATAGGGAACGCGCACGGCGTTGTCGGCGCGCACGAGATCGCTGCCGGCGTGCTCGGCCGAAGGGCGCTTCGGCGTCAGCATGTAGTCGCGGAGGCGCCGTTCGGCCCGCGCCGGGAACAGCCGCGCGGCAAGGCCGCGCGCCCCGCGCGCAACGATCTGGTCGAACGATAAACGTACGTTCGTGCTTTTTTTGGAGGCGAAAAAGGCCGAAGTTGCGTTCATGGGAGGCTCCTCAGATTGGCTGTTGGGCCAGGCTGTCGCGGATCAGACGCTCGAAGGCCGCGCGCGCATGCTCTTCCGCCTTGGGGTCGCGCATCAGGCGGCTCGAATGGATGTAGCCGAGGTTGATGGCCTTCACTTCGTAGGCGAACTGCTCGCAATCGAGATCCGGTTTGAATTCGCCCGTCTGCACGGCGCCGCGCGCCACGCGAACGAGGGTGTCGCGCCAGTCGCGCTGCGCGCGCACGAGACGGTCGCGCACGGCGCCGGGCTGATCGTCGAACTCGGGCGCGGAAGCGTTGAACACGCAGCCGCCCGTGCCCGCCCAGCTGCGCTCCCACTCGAAGCCCCGCTCGAAGATTTCGCGCACGCGTGCGACGCCGCGCTGGGCTTTCGAAGCGGGTTTCACGACCATCTCGACGAAGCGCTCCTCGGCCGCGTCGAGCACGGCAAGCTGTAGCGCCTCCTTGGAGCCGAAATGCGCGAACAGCCCGCTTTTCGACATGCCCGTGTGCTCGGCCAGCGCGCCGATCGAC
>CAZUYG010000200.1:0-6355 GCA_964624265.1 uncultured Candidatus Odyssella sp. | reverse complement strand
GGCATAGAACGCGCGGCTGATCCGGTTCGAGACGACGTGGATCGCCGCCAGCACATTGTCGGACGGCACGTGCGCGGGCGCCCCGGCATCGGCCTCTTCGTCGGAATTCGGGCGGCGCGGCACGGACATTGCCTGTTGAGAAACCGAGGGGCGAAAGGGCGACCAGCTTCCCGCCTTTAACCCCCTCGTTCCGGCGCCGCAAGCGCCCGCGGCATGCGCGGCCGCGTCGGCGCGCCCGGATGACAACATTGGGCGATTGGGCTAGATCGTTTGCGATGAATATGGACACCTCTCTCGCTCCGGGCGCCGCAAGCCAGACGGCGCCCGTTTACGTGATCCAGGCGCCGGCCGAGCAGACCGTGCCGTTGGTCTTCTGCTCGCCGCACAGCGGCACCGACTACAGCGAGGCCTTCCGCAGGGCGTCGAAGCTCGATTTCACGACCCTGCGGAAATCCGAAGACAGCCATGTGGACGTGCTGTTCGGCGCCGTTCCCGAGCAGGGTGCGCCGCTGCTCTCCGCCCTGTTCCCGCGCGCCTATGTCGATCCCAACCGCGAGCCGTTCGAGCTCGATCCGGCGATGTTCGAGGACCGTCTGCCCGATTACGTGAACACGGCGTCGCCGCGCGTCGCCGCCGGGCTCGGCACGATCGCCAAGGTCGTCTGCAACGGCGCCGAGATCTACCGAAGGAAGCTGCGCTTCGCCGAAGCGGCCGCGCGCATCGACGCCTGTTACCGCCCGTACCACGCGGCGCTGACCGACCTGCTGGAAGAGACGAAACGCCGGTTCGGCTTCGCGGTCCTCGTCGATTGCCACTCGATGCCGTCGGTGGGCGGCCCCATGGACCGCGACCCCGGCCTGCGCCGCGTCGATTTCGTGCTCGGCGACGCCTATGGCGCCGCCTGTCACCCGGCGCTGACGCTGGCGGCGGAAGCGAAGCTGCGCAGCTATGGCTACGCGGTCCACCGCAACATGCCCTACGCCGGCGGCTTCACGACGCGCCATTACGGCGCGCCCGCGCAGCGCCAGCACGCGCTCCAGATCGAGATCAACCGCGCGCTCTACATGGACGAAGACAATTACGCGCGGCGACCGGCCTTCGAGACGGTCAAGCAGCATCTGACCGCGCTGGTCGCGCATCTCGCGGCGCTCGACTGGAAGGAGATCGCACGGTGAGCGGGGACGCCGCGGCCGCATCGAAGCCGCCCGAATCGGCGCGCGCCGTCCTGATCCGCGCCTCGCGCGAGGCCGACATGCCTTCGGTCCACCGCATCTACACGCATCATGTGATGCATGGATTCGGCTCGTTCGAGGAGGAGCCGCCCGATCTCGCGGAGCTGATGCGGCGGCGCGCGGAATATCTTTCGCGCCGCCTGCCCTATCTCGTCGCCGAGATGGACAACCGAGCCGGAGGCGAAGGCCGCGTCGTCGGGTACGCCTATGCGGGGCCCTGGCGCACGCGCACCGCCTATCGCTACACGGTCGAGAACTCGATCTACGTCGATCCCGCGTACACGAAGCACGGCATCGGCCGCAAACTGATGACGGAGCTGATCGCGCAATGCACGGCGCTGGGGTTCCGCCAGATGATCGCCGTGATCGGCGACAGCGGCAACGCGCCCTCGATCAAGCTGCACGAGGCGATGGGCTTCGTCCATGCCGGCAATCTTCGCGATGTCGGCCGCAAGCGCGGCCGCTGGCTCGACAGCGTGATGATGCAGCGTCCGCTCGGCGCGGGCGCATCGACCGAGCCGGCGGAAAAGGCCTAGGCGCCCCGCTCAGTTCGCTGTGACCTGCTTCGCGATTTCGCCGCGGAAGGCATCGATCACCGCGCGTCCGTCGACGCCGAACTTGGCCATCTTCGCCACGTAGTCGGCCTCGAATTTCGTGGTGAGCTTGCGCAGCTCGGCGGCGAGCGCCGGCGAGACCTCCTGATAGGTGTTCTTGTTCGCCCGGATCGTCTCCAGCGCCCGCGCGTCGAAGCGGTCCCATGCGGCCCCGGCGAAACGCGCGAACGATTCGCCCGACAGCTTCCAGATCGCCTGCCGATCCTCGGCGCTCAGCTTCTCGAACGCCGCCTTGTTCATCGCCACCCAGAAACCGAGATTGTAGATGCCGCCCTTGACGTAGGTGGTGTGCGGCACGACGCGCGTGAGGTTGAAGCCCGTCACCGATTCGAGCGGGAACAGGATGCCGTCGGCGATGCCCTGAGAAAGGATCTCGTAGGATTTCGGCGCCGGCTGGGTGATCGGCACGCCCTGGAAGTGCGCGACCATCGCGGCCGGGATGTCGCCGCCGACGCGCATCTTCTGGCCGCGCAGATCCTCGGGCGCCAGCATCGGCTTGCGCGCATGGTGGAACATGCCCGGCCCGTGGGTCATCAGGCCCAGCAGCACGACCTTGTCGTGGATGCCGGTCTTCTCGAGATACGCCTTGTGGATGCGCCAATAGGCGACGGAAGTGTGCTCGGCCTTGTCGCCGAGGAACGGCAGTTCGGCGACGAGATAAGGCAGGAATCGGTCGGGCTGATAGCTGTGCGGCGCGAACGCCACGTCGGCCTGCCCGCTGGCGATCGCGTCGTACACCTGGTTCGGCGCGGCGGCGGGCTTGGCCAGCAGCCGGATGTTGACGCGGCCGCCCGTCGCCTTGGCGATCTGCTCGGCCCACGGCTCGAACACCTGCTTGTTCAGCGGGTGGTTCGGCGGCGCCATGCTCGAGAACGTCATCTGCGCGAGCGCGCCGCCCGCATCCAGGCCGGCCGTCAAGGCCGCGCCGAGCGCGGCCAGCCGCATCATTCCCCTCATGCCCGTTCTCCCTCTTGCGGCGCGCCGCCCGCGCCGACCAACTGCCGTTCCGCGGTCGCGGATGCCGGCCCGCCCGCGCTTTTCGGGCGCCGCGCCAGCATTTTCTCGGCGATCTTGAAGCCGCGCCCGGGCTCGGACCACGGGCAAACCTCGATGCAGATCGCGCAGCCATGCGTCAGCGTGAAGTACGGAATGCACTTGTCGAAATCGACGTACCACTTCTGCTCGCCGCGCACCCATTGCTTCTCCGGGAAAATCGCCTTGGGCGGGCACGCCGACGTGCACACCTGGCACGACGCGCAGAAATCCTCGACGCCGCTATCCACCGGCCCGTCGAGCGCCATCGGCAGATCGGTGAGCACGACGGTCAGACGGAAGTTCGAGCCGTGCTCCTTGCTGATCATCGAGCCGTGCTTGCCGAGCTGGCCGAGTCCGGCGCGAATCGCCATCGGGATCAGCATGATGTCTTCGCCGATGCCGAAGGCTTCCGCCTGCCAGCCCAGCGAGCGGATGAATTTCGCGAGCCGGTTCGCCATCTGCGAGCTGCGGCGGTAGGTGCGCATCACCTCGGTCGCCGCGCGCTTCGACGGAACGTATTCCATTTCCGCGCGGTTCATCGCGGCGCCGAGGCAAATCGCATATTTGTAGGGCCAGGTGCGCCCGGCGTACTGGCTTTCTTCGTCGAAGAGCGTGATGCCGACGAGATCGAGGCCGATTTCCGCGGCCTTCGTCTTGACCAGCGCCGACGTTTCCGCCGGATCGGCCGGCACCGCGGCCGGCCGCAGCGCGACCGGGCCGGCGGCGTTGCGGCGCTCCCACCAGCCGCGCAGGTTCTCCCAGAACATCGGCCACGGATTGGTGAGGTTGAAGAACATGTCGAGCGCGGCCCAGTCGATGCGCTGGCGGCCCGCGCCGCGGCCGGTGTTGTGGAACACCTGCTCGGGCCGCACTTTTTCGCGCAGGCCGAGGCCGTTCACCTCGTTGCCGGATCGCGGCTTGTTCGCATAGACGAACGGATAGTCCGGCGGCGGCACCGGCGCCTTGAAGCGCATCACACGCTCTCCATCACCTTCTCGAGCTCGATGACCTTGCCGTCGCGCTTCGCGCGCCTGAGCTGGCGGCGCAACCGGCCGCCGACGATGAGCCAGAACAGGAAGATCTTCGCGAGGTAGACGAATACCCACGCGTTGCGCCATGCGCGCTTCCAGGGGTTCCGGTCATAGACCCGGAAATACCGCTCGCTCGACGTCCGCTCCCTCGCCATCGCAGCGCCTCCCCGCGCGCGAACGCAGGCATCGTAAATCTCGCGGGGCGGCGCGGTCAATATACATGTATGTACATGTAAATTCGCATAGCGCGCCGGGGTTGCGCACACTTTCGTCCGGCGCGCCTTCGCGCTATCAAGCCGCCCCTTTTTGGACCCGCGGCGGGCGCATGCAGGCACGATTCTACGAGGGCTTCCTCCCCTATCTCCTGGCGCGGGCCGCACTGCCGGTCAGCCGGCGCTTCTATGCGCGGCTGAGGCTCGGCGGCTTGCCGATGACGCGGTGGCGGCTGCTCGGCGTATTGCTCGACGGCCGCAGCATGCCCGTGACCGAACTTGCGAACGAAATCACCGTCACGCAATCGACCGCGACGCGCCTGATCGACCGCGCCGCCAAGGCCGGGCTGGTCGTCAAGAAGACGAACGGCGTCGACCGGCGCAGCATCGTCGTGACGATCACGCCGCGCGGCCGCGACTATATTCGCGACGTCGCGGAGCGCGCCGTGACCGCGGACCGCGAAGTCTGCGCCGAGTTGCCCGCCCCGCTGGTCGCGTCGCTGAAGGAGAATTTGCGCACGCTCATCGACCTCATGAGTCGGGCCGCGCCGGAGCACGCGCCCGCGCGCCCGGCGCCCCGCCGGAAGCCCCGCGCCGCCCGGAACGCCCGGCCGCGCGGCGCCCCCGCGCAAGGCGAAAGCAAGCGGACATAGCCCCGGCGCGCGCCGCCTTGTCTATTTCAAACACTTGTTTTAACTCTTCGGCATGAAGCTCGTCACCTTTCTCGATGCGGCCGGCCACGCGCGCGTGGGCGCGCTGGCCAAGCCTGACACCATCGTCGACCTCGCGCGCGGCGACCGTCTGCTCGGCGGCGACGGCGCCGTGTTCCGCGACATGCTGGCGCTCATCGACGGCGGCCCGGCGGCGCTCGACCGCGCGCGGCGGATCGAGGCGGATAGCGGCGCGCGCGGCCTCGCCGAGGCCATGGTCGACGCCGCCACCGTGCGCCTCCTCGCGCCGGTGCCCGAGCCGCGCCAGATGCGCGATTGCCTCTCGTTCGAGAAACACCTCGTCCAGGCGCGCGCGCAGCGATTCAAGAAGCTCGCGGCGCAATCGCCCGACCCCGCCGCCGCCTGGCGCCGCTTCGAGGAAAGCGGCCAGATGGCGATTCCGAAGGTCTGGTACGAGCAGCCGATCTACTACAAGCAGAACCGGTTCAGCGTCGTCGGCCCGGACGCCGACATTCTATGGCCGCGCTACTCCAAGGTGATGGATTACGAACTCGAGTTCGGCATCTTCATCGGCCGCCGCGGCAAGAACATCCCGCGCGCCGAAGCCCGCGCGCACATTTTCGGCTACACGATCTTCGACGATTTCAGCGCGCGCGACGCGCAGTCGCGCGAAATGCAGGGTCAGCTCGGTCCCGCCAAGGGCAAGGATTTCGACACCGGCAACGCCATGGGGCCGTGGCTCGTCACCGCCGACGAGATCCGCGATCCCTACGACCTGACCATGGTCGCGCGCGTGAACGGCGTGGAGTGGTCGCGCGGCAACAGCGGCACGATGCACCACAAATTCGAGGACATGATCGCGCACATCTCGGCCGACGAGACGCTGCATGCCGGGGAGTTCATCGGCTCGGGCACGGTCGGCGGAGGCTGCGGGCTCGAGCTCGACCGCTTTCTGTCCGACGGCGACGTGGTCGAGCTCGAAATCACCGGGCTCGGCACCCTGCGCAATCGCGTTCGCGTCCAGGCCTGACGCTACGCGCGCCCGGCGCGAGGCTTCCGTTTCGCAGGGTCCGCGTCCGGCGCAGTGAGAGCGCCGACGAGAAACGGAACCAGGCTTTCGATGGCCTCGTCCACGTTGCCCGGATCGCAAAGCCGTTCCGATCGCCGCGGCAGCCATTGGCGGGCGGAGCTGAGGTAGTACAGCGCGCCGAGCAGATAGTAGAAGCGCCAGTAGACCGCGGCCTTGCCGAGATGCGGCAGCAGCGCGCGGAACGCGGCCGCGAAGCGCCGCCAGATCGGATCGTATTGTTTCAGCAGAAGCTTCTCGATCCGGCCCTCGGGGTCGGTCGACAGACGGCCGAGGAGCTGCATCACCACCGTACCACCGGGGCCGAACTCGCGCGTGAGGCGCAAATGCGGCTCCACGAAAGCGCGAACGACGGCCTCGAGCCGGGCCGTGCCCGTGTCCGGCAACGCCAGGGCTTCATCCAGCAGCCGCATCCGTTCCGAATTGATCGGCACGATGCGGCGCACGAAGATTGCCTCGAGCAGCGCGTGCTT
>CAZUYG010000199.1:0-6371 GCA_964624265.1 uncultured Candidatus Odyssella sp. | reverse complement strand
AGCGCCGCCCTCTTGGGCGGCAGCGAAGCATCTCTGGACAGCGTGGCGGAGCGCCGATGCATTACCTCCGCTGCCTAGAGATGCTTCGCGGCCCCAAGAGGCCGCTCAGCATGACGGTGATCGCTTGGTCGCCGTGAGACGGGCCCTACGCCGCCGCCTTGAGGCCCAGCATCGGGCGGACTTCCTTCGTCAGGCGCTCGATGGCTTCGCGCTCCTGCGCGGCCGGCACGCCGGTGTAGCGGGTGATGAAGATCGCCTCGGTGAAGCCGAGATCGATGTATTTCTGGAGCCGCTCGGCGGCCTGCGCCGGCGTGCAGACGAGCGTGCGCTTCCGGAACACGTCGCGGTAATCGTCGTTCTCGCACATCGCGAGCAGGGTCGCGACGTCGTAGCTGTAGTCGCGGTTCCACTCGTCGTGCGTGAGGCATTTCTTGAACGCCGCCGCGTGCTCCTGCACCCAGCCTTTCGCCTCCTCGATCGCCTTCTCTTCCGTGTCGGCGAGATGGACCAGGAACGCGATGGCACTCTTGCGCTTCTTGGGATCGTGCCCGGCCTTGGCGTAGGCCTCTTTGTAGGTCGTGTGCTTCTCGACCAGCGACGCGAAGCTCATCGGATACTGGTTCATCATCAGCTGATAGCCGCCGGCGCCGGCGCGCGCGAAGCTGGCGAGATCGTTCGAGGCCGCGACCCAGATCGGGATCTTCTTCTGGAACGGCACCGGCCACGGATCGATGCGCGCGAATTTCGTGAACTTGCCGTCGTAGGCGAACGGCTCGCCGGCCCAGAATTTCTGGATGATGTCGAGCGCCTCCATCACGCGCTCGGCGGTTTCGGCCTGGCTGACGCCGAACGCCGCGAATTCGTGCGGAACGAAGCCGCGCGAGACGCCCATGTCGAACCGCCCGTCGGAGAGGTGATCGACCAGCGCGTAGTCTTCCGCCACCTGCAGCGGATGGCGCAGCGGCACGAGCGAGACGCCGGCCGAGAGGCGGATGTTCTTCGTCTCGCGCGCCCAGGCGGCGAGGATGACGGCCGGATTCGGCACCGCGCCGCCGTAATAGTGGAAATGGTGCTCGGTGGTGAGCACGCGCGCCCAGCCGAGCTTGTCGGCGAGCTTCACCGACTGCGTGAGCTCGCCATAGAACGCGTTGAGGCTGGGCGAAAAGCCCGCGCGGTAGGTGGGCAGATAGAACAGCGAGAAATCCATGAGCGATCCCCCTTTTGGCCGGCGTTTTCGGAAAGGCCGGAGATTGTCGTGCCGCCGGTTCCGCGACGGCGTCGAATTCCGGGCGCCGAAGCTACGCACTTTGCTTCCGTGCTCAAGAGTGCGAAAGTGATTCTCACGGGATGAGAGGGCATCGGCGATGGCCGCGTCGCGGCGCACGGTCGGCGTGGAGAGCGCGCGCAAGGTGCTGCAATTGCTGCTGTGCTTCGACGCGGCGCGGCCGCGCGCGGCGGCGGCCGATCTCGCGCGCGCGGCGGGGCTGCCGCTCTCGTCCGCCTATCGCCACCTGGCGCTGCTGCGCGAGCAGGGCCTCGTCGAGGAGGACGGCGGCGGGCGCTACCGCGTGACGCCGCGCGTGCACGCGCTGGCGCGCGCGGCCGACGCGGCGAGCCCGCTGATGGCGGCGGCGCAGCCGGTGCTCGCGCGCCTCGCCGCCGCCACCGGCGCCACCGCGATCCTGTTCCGCATCTTCGGCGACGTGGCGATGCCGGTGGCGGCGGTGGAGCCGCGCCGGCCCGCGCATCTCTCGGGCGTTTCGGGCCGCAGCTTTCCGCTGCACACGGGCGCGCCGTGCAAGCTGCTGCTCGCCTCGCTGCCGGCCACCGTGCGCACCGCGTATCTCGACCGCATCGAGCGCGCCGATCCGGCCCAGCGCGCGCTGCGCCGCGAGCGCGAGGCGGAGCTCGCGCTCATCCGCAAGCGCGGCTATGCCGAGAGCTTCGGCGAGGTGGATCCCGGCATGTATGCGATCGCGGCGCCCGTCGTCGAAGGGCGGCGCACGATCGCCTCGGTGTGGGCGGCGGTTCCCGCGCGCCGCGTCGATCCGGCGCGCCGCGCTGCGCTGCGCGAGGCCACGCGCGCGGCCGGCCATGCGCTTTCGCGCAGGCTTGCCATGCCGCCCGATCCTGGACAGGCCGCGCGCGCCCGCTATTAATGGCCGCCTTCGCGGAGGGACCGACGATGCTGAAGATCTGGGGCCGTACGAACTCGATCAACGTGCAGAAGGTGATGTGGTGCGTGGCCGAACTCGGCCTGCCGCACGAGCGCAGCGATGCCGGCGGCGCCTTCGGCGGCCTCGACACGCCCGAATACAAATCGAAGAACCCCAACAGCCGCGTCCCGACGATCGACGACAACGGCGTGATCGTGTGGGAATCGAACACGATCGTGCGCTACCTCGCCGCGCGCTATGGCGCCGGAAAATTGTGGCCGGTGGATCCGGCGCAGCGCTCCGAGGCGGACCGCTGGATGGACTGGCAGCAGACGACGCTCGCGCCCGACATGTTCCCGGTGTTCTGGGGCCTGATCCGCACGCCGCCCGAAAAGCGCGACCTCGCCGTGATCAAGGCCGCGGGCGAACGCCTCGCCGCGTCGTTCGGGCTGCTCGACAAGCACCTGTCGTCGCGCGAATACGTCGCCGGCAACGAGCTGACGATGGGCGACATTCCGGTGGGCTGCGCGTTCTGGCGCTATTCGAAGCTCGATCTTTCGAAGCCGCGCCTCGCCGCCTGCGAGGCCTGGCACCAGCGCCTGCAGGAACGCCCCGGCTTCCGCCAGCACGTGGCGATGCCGCTGAGCTGACGGGTTGATCTTGTTGAACTCCCGGGCCGGCTCTGTATGATTTCCGGCCATGGACGCAATCGACCGGAAAATCCTCGAATACGTGCAGGAAAAGGGCCGCGACACCTATGCCGAGATCGGCGCCGCGGTGGGCCTCTCCGTGTCGGCGATCAACGAGCGGCTCAAGAAGCTCGAGCGCAGCGGCCTGATCAAGGGCTGGGGCGCCATGGTCGACGCCAAGGCCGTGGGGCGCGGCGTGCTGGCCTTCATGTTCCTGCTGATCGACCGGCCCGACAACGAGAAGAAGCTCGTGGAAGCGATCTGCGCGCTGCCGCAGGTGCTGGAGTGCCACCACGTGACCGGCGACTGGTCGTATCTCATCAAGCTGCGCCTCGCCGACGTCGCCGAGCTCGAGACGGTGCTGGCCGACACGATCAAGCAGAACCCCGGCGCGATCCGCACGCACACGGTGCTGGCGCTGTCGTCGCGCAAGGACACGGCGGCCATTCTCGGCCTTGCAACCTGAGCGTGCCGTGCGGCGCGCGGGGCCGCTGCCGTTAACCCCCTGTTCATGCTGCGGGCGCAGGCTTGAAACGGCGCGCGGACGCTCCGTGGCAAGGCCTTGATACGGGCGGCGGCGCGCCTAACGCCGCGGAGCCCGCCCATGCCGGCCTTTCTCCCCTCTCCCTCCGGCGCACTTGAAGCGCGCAATGGCCGCGCCCAGATAAACGGCGTCCCGACCGGACAGGCACGCGGCTTGCAGCAACGCAATCGGCGGTGGCCCATCCGGCCGGCAGGCGGCGCCACGACGGGCCGCCGGGCAACCGGGCGCTTTGGGCCCGGACCGGTTTCCGGACCGGCCAAAACCGGGGCAGCTCGCTCGGAAGGAGGGGCTCGCATCATGACACGGCTATCGCTGTTCAACAGCCCGCTGCTGCTCGGCTTCGACCACATCGAGGAGATGCTCGAGCGGCTGTCGAAGGCGCCGGGCGACAGCTATCCGCCCTACAACATCGAGCAGACCGGCCCCGACGGGCTGCGCATCACGCTGGCGGTTGCCGGCTTCGCGCCGTCGGATCTCGCGGTCACGGTCGAGAACAACCAGCTGGTGATTCGCGGCAAACAGGCCGAGAGCGGCCAGCGCGTCTTCCTGCATCGCGGCATCGCCGCGCGGCAGTTCCAGCGCATCTTCGTGCTCGCCGAAGGCATCGAGGTGGCGGGCGCCGGGCTGGATAACGGGCTTTTGAACATCGACCTCGTGCGGCCGAAAGCGGAATCGCGGGTCCGCACCGTAGAGATCAGGAGCGGCCAAACCGAAGCCCGGACGAACGGGCGCGGCGAGGCCATCGATCTCTCCGCCGACAAGGGACCGGCCTGACGGGGACCGTGGACGAGGAAAGGATCGCAACCATGTTGACGGAACACGCCAAGAAATCGCTGACGCCGGCCGAATGGCAGGCGTCGATGCTGAACCAGGTGGCCTACATCAAGCCGGTGCTGGAAAACGGCCAGCCCGCCTTCTCGGTCCACGCCGCCGACGGCACGCCGCTCGCCATCATCGGCGACCGCGAAACCGCCTTCGCCGCCGTGCGCTCGCACGACCTCGAACCGGTGAGCGTGCACTGACGCGACGAAGCGTCTTCCGACACGGCCTCGAATGCGGGCCGCGCCCGGCCGGGCGCGGCCCGTTTCGTTTTGCGCACGCCGCGGAATTGCGGCTTGCCGGAGCGCGCGCCTTCGCTACGCTTTGCGCGTTACGATGGGATGGCCCATGGACGCCGCCGCGGATGAGCGGAGCCCGGAACCGCGCGGTCGCCTGACCGCCGCCGATCTGGCCGGGCGGCTTTTCGCCGGCCATGCCGCCGAGGTGCTGCGGCGTTTCCCGGACGGGTGCATCGATCTCGTGGTCACCTCGCCGCCCTATTGGACGGCGGTCGAATACGATCAGGGCGCCAGCCCGTGGCCGTCATACGACGCCTATCTCGACGACATGCAGACGGTCTGGCGCCAATGCGCCCGCGTGCTGCGGCCGAACGGCAAGCTGTGCATCAACGCGCCGCTGATGCCGATTCCGAAGGCGCTCATCGCGCAGCACACGCGCCACCTCAAGAACATCGCGTTCGACATGGAGCACCGGATCCTCGCCGAGACGGATCTCGCGCGCTATGCGCTGTTCGTCTGGCAGAAGCAGACTTCGAAGATGATGTTCGGCAGCTATCCCTATCCGGGCAACATCATCGAGAACAACACGATCGAATTCATCAACGTGTACGTGAAGCCGGGGAAACCGCCGAAATTCGACCGCGCCGTGAAACGCGCGAACGCGCTGACGCGGGCGGAATGGATCGACCTCACGCAGCAGGTCTGGTTCATGTATCCGGAAGACGTGAAGCGCGGCGGCAATCACCCCGCGCCGTTTCCGGAAAAGCTCCCCGCCCGCCTGATGCGCCTCTACACCCAGGGCGCGGCCGCGGATTTTCCCGGCGAGATCGTGCTCGACCCCTTCGCGGGCACCGGGACGACCTGCGCCGTCGCCCAGCGCATGGGCCGGCGCCATGTGGGCATCGACATCAACCCGGATTACCTGGCGATCGCGCGGGCGCGCATCCGCGCGGCCCCGGCCGCCGCGCCGCTTCTTCTCGTCGGCCGGGCCAAATTCCCGGGCAAGGGCGAGCTCGCCGCGATCGCGGCCGCCGCCGCGGGAACCAGCGGCAAGTCCGCCGCGGCCAAGCACAAGCAAAAACGCTACGGCCGCAAGATCGCGATCAAGCGGGATGGTCCACGGAGGCAGGCCTGACCGAGCGGCGGGCCGCAGGGGATCGCGCTTTCGCCCTCGCATTCGGCGACGAAATCGTTCACGAAGGTCTGCTACAACCCTGAGCCGCAAGTTCGCTCGATGGCTTCGCTTAGGTTGACCGCTTCGGAGGCACAATGAACGCACCGGGCGCTTCGCCGCCGATTGCGGCGGCCCATCCCGATTCCCTCGTGGACGTGCTGGGACAGCGCAACATCTGGCTCTTGTTCGTGCTCGGGTTCGGCGTGGGGCTGCCCGCTCACGCCGCCTGGCACGACAATTTCCAGCGCCTCGATGTGGATATCGGAAAGTCGCTGTATCTCTCGATGACCGCGTTCGGTACGGCCGGTCTGATCGCCTTGGCGGCCGCGCCCTTCCTAGACGGCCGCAATTTTTTCGGGCGCGTTTGGGGAGGGCACCGCAAGTCTTGGGTGGCGACGATCCTCTGCGCAGCGCTGATTCTCATGGCGCTGTTCATCGTGGCGCTGCTGGCGTCGGAGCACGCATCGATGCGCTTTTTCGCCATTTCGGGCCTGCCGGCCATGCTCATCGCCGGGTTGCTCTGGATCGCGGTCGAAGCACTGCGGATCGATCTTTATCGCGGCCGCGCGCAGGCCATCGCCATCGCCGCGCAGTACATGGGCGCGCTGGCGTCGGAGCGGCTGCTGACCGCCCTGGCGCTGCAAGGCGCTACGGTAAAGAGCCTGGCGGTGTGCGCGGTATTGCTGCTCGTCGGGCTCGGCGCCGTGGCGCTGATGCGAGAGGCTGAAGGGCCGGTCGGGGCGCCGGCCG
>CAZUYG010000198.1:0-6481 GCA_964624265.1 uncultured Candidatus Odyssella sp. | reverse complement strand
TGGCGGCCGAGACGTTCGATGCCGCGCGCTTCCGTAGCCAGGTCGAGGTCAACCTCATGGGCACGGTGCACATGCTGGAGGCGCTGCTGCCGGCCTGCCTCGCGGCGCGGCGCGGGCACATCGCCATCGTGTCGTCGGTCGCCGGCTATCGCGGCCTGCCGACCAGCGCCGCCTACGGCGCCACCAAGGCCGCGCTCATCAACCTCGCCGAATCGCTCAAATACGATTGCGACCGCGCCGGCGTGAAGCTGCAGCTCGTCAATCCCGGCTTCGTCAAGACGCCGCTCACCGATAAGAACGATTTCGCGATGCCGCATCTGATGCCGGTGGAGAAAGCCGTCGCCCGCATGATCGCCGGACTGCAGAGCAACCGATTCGAGATCACGTTCCCGCGCCGCTTCACCTGGCAATTGAAGCTGCTGCGCCTGCTGCCCTATCGCCTCTATTTCGCGATCACCCGAAAACGCACCGGCGCATAGCGCGCTTGGCGCGGCCCTGCGATTTATCCTAACATCCGTTAGAATAATTCCGGTCTCGGGGGAGCTCGCGTATCATGCCAAATTTCGTGCCGAAGCCGGAAACGCTGTCGCTCCTGCGGACCTCGGGCAATCCGATCAACGGCCTTGGCGAAACCGCGGTGCGGCGGCCCTCGCCCTTCTTCTGGCACCCGCCCGACAAGCATCCCTATGGCGACCTTCAGGTGGCCGCGCGGATGAATTCGCGCAAATGCCCGGGCGCGGCCGAGGCGTTCAAGGCGGCCTACCAGCATCCGGCGCTGGTGCCGATCGCACCCGAGCCGCGCGCGGGCGCGCCCGAAGATTTCGCCAGGGCAGTGACCGAGTTCGCGCTCGCGCACGAGGCCGACGCGGTCGGCATGGTGCCGATGAATCCGCTGTGGGTGTTCGAGGGCTACGAGATCGCCGATACCTGGGTGATCGTCCTCGCCTTCGCGCACAATTACGATCAGCTGAAGCAGGTGCCTTCGACCGAGACCAACGGCGCCGGCGTGACCGACGTGGGCCTGCAATACGCGCGCGGCACGCGCGCGTCGTTTGCCGTGGCCAACTGGCTCCGCGCGCAGGGCTATCACGCCAAGGCCTATCCGGGCCCGAGCGCCGAGGCGCTGCTGCTCATTCCGCCGGCGATCGCCTCCGGCCTCGGCGAATTGGGCAAGCACGGCTCGATCATCAGCCGCCAGTTCGGCGCCGGCGTTCGCCTGGCGGGCGTGACGACGACGATGCCGCTGGTCGCGACCAAGCCCGACGTGTTCGGCGCCGACGAGTTCTGCAAGGCGTGCCAGGTGTGCACGAACGCCTGCCCGCCCGGTGCCATTTCCGACGCGAAGCAGATGGTGCGCGGCGTCGAGCGCTGGTACGTCGATTTCGACAAGTGCATCCCGTATTTCGTCGAAGAGGCATCCTGCGGCATCTGCATCGCGGTGTGCCCGTGGACTCGGCCGAACGTGCGGCCGAACCTGCTGGCGAAAATGGCGAAGCGGATCGCGCAGCCCAAGGCGCGCACCTGACCGACCGATCGCGCACGCCGGCCATGCCGGCGCGCCGCTCAGGCGGAGGGTGACGCACCGCGCGCGCTGTGCGATCTTGCCCGAACATCATGCACGACGTTTCCCCCCGCCTCGCCGTTCCCGAGCCGCACGCCGTCGCCGATCTGACGATGGCCGACGGCGCCGTCATCCGCCTGCGCCGCCACGGCAATCCGGCGGGGCCGCGCATCGCGCTCTCGCACGGCAACGGCCTCGCGACCGACGCCTATCTGCCGTTCTGGTCGCTGCTGCTGCCGGGCTACGACGTCATCCTGTTCGATCAGCGCAACCACGGCGAAAACCCGCTGCACGGCGCCGAGGGACACGATTGGGACCGCATCACCCGCGACAATGTCGAGATTTTCGACGGCATCGCGCGCGGGTTCGGAGCCAAGCCCGTCATCGGCGCCTTCCACTCGCTCTCGGCCGTGGCGGCGGCGATGGCGGCCTTGCGCTTCGGCCCGCGCTGGTCGCCGCTCGTGCTGTTCGATCCGCCGATCTTTCCGCGCCTCGGGCACCCGCTCGAAGCAATGGAGCGCGAGCACATGCGCGAAATGTCCGCGCTCGCGCGGCGGCGGCCCGAGCGCTATCCCGATACGGGCACGTTCGCCGCGCTGCTCGCCTCGCGTGCCGCCTTCCGGCGCTGGGTGCCGGGCGCGCACGACCTGTTCGCGCGCGCCACCCTGCGCCCGGACCCCGGCGGCAACGGTTTCGTGCTGCGCTGCCCGCGCGAACTCGAGGCGCGCATCTTCGAGCAGAACGTCGACCCGACGGTGTGGCCACGCATTGCCGGCTGCGGCGTTCCGCTGTTCCTGATCGGGGCCGACACCGGCATCGAGGGCCAGCAGGCGCCGGCCTTCCTGACCGAAGGCCTCGCCCGCGACCAGGGCATCCCCTACGCCATGATCCCGGACACCACGCATTTTCTCCAGATCGAGCGGCCAGGCGAGGTTTTGCGGGAGATGGAGGCTTTCCTGGCGCGCCAGGGCATCCATGCCGCGGCGTAAGCGGCCTTATGGTCGGTTGAAATAGGCCGCTTGGCCGAGTAAGCATCGCAGCGCAACATCGCTCGAAACGGCCCGCCTGGGGCCCGGGAGAACTCGCCTCGTGACCGCCGCGGCCGCTCCGGCGCGCACCCTCACCGACATTGCCGCCGCCCTCGGCGCCCAGCTCGTGGGCGACGGCAGCGTGCTCGTCCGCGGCGTCGCGCACCCGGCCATGGCCGCCGCCGACACGCTGGCGCTCGCGGTCGAGGACGGAGCCGAGAAGCTGCTGTCGCGCACGCGCGCGACCACGGCGGCCGTCGCCGAAGGCCGCGCGGCGGCGCTGGCCGGCCTGAAGGGCGGCATCGTCGTGAAGCGCCCGCGCCTCGCGCTCGCGCGGCTGCTGGAGATCTTCGACCGGCCGCCGGTTTCGGCGCCCGGCATCCACCCCTCCGCCGTCATCGACCCCACCGCCACGATCGGCGCCGACGCCTCGATCGGGCCACTCGTCCATGTCGGGCCGGGCGCCCGCATCGGCGCGCGCGTTCGCATTCTCGCGCAGGCGACGGTCGGCGCCGGCGCCGTCATCGGCGACGATACGCTGCTCCACGCCGGCGCGCGCATCGGCGACCGCTGCGTGCTCGGCCAGCGCGTGATCGTGCAGCCCAACGCCGTGATCGGCGCGGACGGCTTCAGCTTCGTCACGCCCGAAAAAGGCAGCGTCGAATCGGCGCGCGAGACCGGGCGCATCGAGGCGCAGAATTTCGCCATCGTGCGCATCAATTCGATCGGCACCGTCGAGCTCGGCGACGAGGTGGAGATCGGCGCGGGAACGATGGTGGCGCGCGGCACGCTGGGGCCGACACGCATCGGCCGCGGCACGAAAATCGACAATCTCTGCCAGATCGGCCACAACTGTACGATCGGCGCGAACTGCCTTATTGCCGGCAAGGTCGGCCTCTCGGGCAGCGTCAAGCTCGGCGACCGCGTGACCCTGGCGGGCGCCGTCGGCGTTGCCGACCATGTTTCGATCGGCGACGATTCGATTCTTCTCGCCGGGTCGGGAGTGGCGACGTCCGTTCCGCCCGGCGAAATTTGGGGCGGCTTTCCGGCGCAGCCCTACAAAGACGTGCAGAACCTGCACGTCAACTTCAAGAGGCTGCCGCGCATGCTGCGCGACATGTTGGCGCTCCGCGAGAGGGTCGCCGTGCTCGAAAAGAGGCTGCAGGCGGCCGCAAGCGCCGGCCCAAGTGGGAGACAGTGATGACCGAAGAAGAAATCCGCGAGAAGATTTTCGACATCATCGCCAAAGAGGCGCGGATTGATCGCGGAGCGCTGACCCTCGATACCAAGCTCGAGGACCTCAAGATCGAATCGCTCGACATGGTGCAGATCCTGTTCGGCATCGAAGACGCGTTCGACGTCTACGTTCCGCAGGACGACCAGAGCTTCAAGCTCGCCACGCTCAGGGACGTGGTCGACGGCGTGAAGCGCCTGGTCGCGGCCAAGCAGCAGCCGGCCTGAGCCGCGCGCGTTACGCCAACATTCATCCGAGCATGTCAGATCCCATCCGCGTCGCCGTCACCGGCATCGGCAGCATTTCATCGCTCGGGCACAATGTCGGCGAGATCTGGGCCGCGCTGGAGGCCGGCAAGACCGGCATCGGGCCGGTGACGCAGGCGCCGATCGATCAGGTCAACATCAAGATCGCGGCCGAGGTCAAGAACTACGACGAGACCAAGCGATTCGACGATCGCGAGCTGCTCGTCTACGACCGTTACACGCAGTTCGCGCTGCTCGCGGCGCGCGAGGCGGTCGCCGACGCCGGAGTCGACTTCAAGAAAGACGAGGCGCTCGGGCTCGAAACGGCGGTGATCGTCGCGTCGGGCGTGGGCGGCTGGAGCACGATCGACCAGGCGTTCTACTCGCTCCACAAGCTCGGCAAGCCGCGTGCGCATCCGCTGACGATCCCGCGCATGATGATCAGCGCGGCGGCGAGCCAGATCAGCATGAAATTCGGCCTGAAAGGCCCGGCCTTCTGCGTGTCGTCGGCGTGCTCGTCGTCGAACCACGCGCTGGGCGAGGCCTATTGGATGATCCGCACCGGCCGCGCGCGCGCGGCGCTGGCGGGCGGATCGGAGGCCGAGATCTCGCTCACCTCGCAGCGGAGCTGGGAGAGCCTCCGCGTGATGGCGAGCGACACCTGCCGCCCGTTCAGCAAGGACCGCAAGGGCATGGTGATCGGCGAAGGCGCCGGCATCCTGGTGCTCGAGCGCCTCGACGACGCCCGGAAGCGCGGCGCCAAGATCTACTGCGAGATCGCGGGCTACGGCCTTTCGGCCGACGCCGGCGACATCGTGATGCCCGACGCCGACGGCGCGGCGCGCGCCATGCGCCAGGCGCTCCAGACCTCGGGCCTCGCCCCCGGCGACATCGACTACATCAACGCCCACGGCACCGGCACGCAGCTCAACGACGCCACCGAGGTGAAGGCGATCAAGTCCGTCTTCGGCGAGGCCGCGAAGCGGCTCATGGTCACCTCGACCAAATCGATGCACGGCCACGCGCTCGGCGCCGCCTCGGCCCTCGAAGCGGTGGCGACCGTGAAGGCGATCGAGCAGGGCGTGGTGCCGCCGACCGCCAACTACGTCGCCGCCGACCCCGACTGCGATCTCGACCACGTGCCGAACACGGCGCGCAAGGCGAAGATTCGCGCCGCCTTCTCGAATTCGCTGGCGTTCGGCGGCCTCAACGCGGTGGTGGCCTTCAAGGCCCTCTGATCCGCCGCGCGCTCCGGCCGGCCCCCGGTCGAAACCATCCCGCAAACCCTGCGCAAGACGCGGCGCCATCCCGCCGCGCGGCAACCTTTTTTGCCGAGCGACGTTGATATGCCAGCGGTCCGGCCGCCGACATCGCGGCCGCAGGCAAAAGCGGCCCGAGCCGGACCAGAAACGCGATCCAGGGGATAGAAGCCCGCTCCGGACGACGGAACATGCCGTGGCGGGCGGATTGGGATCATGAGCGGAGGCCCCCTTGCGGCAGGATGACCACCTCTCGGCGCTCCAGCCTGGCGCGCGGCTGCAGACCTATACGATCGCCTCGATCCTCGGCGCCGGCGGCTTCGGCATCACCTACAAAGCGGTCGAAGACATCACGAACCGCGATGTCGCGATCAAGGAATACCTCCCGGCGGCGTTCGCGCTGCGCGACCCGGACGGAACCACCGTCCGCCCATTGAGCGAAGGGTCCGCGCGCGATTTCAACTGGGGCCTCGAGCGGTTTCGCGACGAAGCCAAGCTGCTCATCGGCTTCCGTCATCCCAACATCGTCCCGGTGCTGGCCTATTTCGAGGCCAATGGAACGGGCTACATCGTGATGGCGTTCCAGGAGGGCACCAGCCTCGGCGACGCGCTGAAGCGGACGCCGACGATCTCCGAAGCGGAGACGCTCCGCTATATCGTGCCGCTGCTCGACGGCGTCGAGGAAGTGCACCGGCACAACGTCCTCCATCGCGACATCAAGCCGGACAACATCTTCATCAGCGGCGACGGCGCTCCGGTGCTGCTCGATTTCGGCGCGGCGCGCCAGGCGCTGGGCGAGCATTCGAAGGCGTTCACCACGCTGGTGACCGAGGGCTTCGCGCCGTTCGAGCAGTATGCCGGCACGGGAAATCAGGGGCCGTGGAGCGACATCTATGCGCTGGCAGCGGTCATGTTCCGCTGCCTTACAGGGAAATCGCCGGTCGAGGCGCCGCGCCGCGCCATCGCCAAGCTGCGCGGCATGCCCGACCCGATGGCGCAGGATTTTGCCGACCTGCGCGCCTGCGTGTCGCCCGATCTCGCTTTCGCGATCGAGGCGGCGATGCGCGTCGTCGAACACGAACGTCCGCAATCGATCGCGACGTTCCGCGAGATGATCGTCGCGCCCGCGCCGTCCGCCGTCCCGCTGCCCGCCG
>CAZUYG010000197.1:0-6516 GCA_964624265.1 uncultured Candidatus Odyssella sp. | reverse complement strand
GTAAGCGCGTCGTATCGCCGGAGATTTTCGTGCCCACGCTTCGTGTCGCCCGCCTGGCCGTGTTCGCCGTCCTTCCGTTGCTCGCCGGCCTGCCGGCGCACGCAGCCACGGCCGACGAGGCGGCGGAGTGGCTCCGCTCGCTCAACGTGCCGCTCGCCGACGGCAAGGGCTTCGTCTCCGCCACGACCGCGAGCGTCGGCGAGGTGAAGTGGATCAGCTTCGCGCGCGTGCCCGCAAGCAAGCTGAACCCGGCCGATCTCGCCAAGCTCAAGGCGCTGCCGAAGCTCGACGAGATCGTGTTCGGCGGCAATGCCGCGACCGACGCGGGCGTGGCCGAAATCGCCAAGGCCGCGCCGCAGCTGCGCCGGCTCTGGCTGTTCCGCTCCGCCGTCACCGATGCGGCGTTCCCGCACGTGGCCACGATCGAGGGCCTCGAATCGCTGCATCTCGCCGGTACGCGCATCAGCGCGTCCGCGCTCGTCGAAGTCGCGCGCCTCAAGAAATTGCGCGTGCTCGAGCTCGACGACACCGACGTGGGCGATGCCGGCCTCGAGGCGATCAAGGGCATGCCGGCGCTCGCCGAGGTGTCCTACAAGGACATGCGCGGCGTCGGCGCGCGCGGCATGGCGGCGCTGGCCTCGCTGCGCCGGCTCGATTCGCTGCACCTCGCCTTCGCCGAAGTCGACGATTCGCTCGAAAAACTCGCCGCGTCGCGCACGCTGCGCCAGCTCGCGCTGTTGCGCGCGACCGTGACCGACGCGCGCGCCGCCTCGATCGCGAAGATCAGGACGCTGCGCGTGCTGGCGCTCTCCTATACGCCGATCACCGACGGCGCGCTCGCGCATGTGGCGAGCCTGCCGCAGCTCGCGACGCTGGAGCTCGTCGCCACGCGGATCACCGACGATGGCGTCAAGGCGCTGGGGCAGACGAAAACCCTCACGGTGCTCGATCTCAGCGATACGGCGACCACCGATGCCGCGCTCGACGCGCTGCTCGATCTGCCGAAGCTCGCCAGCCTCGTTCTGCGCGGCACGAAAGTGACCGACGCCGGCGCCGCCAAGCTCGCCCGGATGAAAACGCTGCGGCACGTCGATTTCGGCGCCACGGTGGTGACGGAGGCGGCGGTGAAGGCGCTGGCCAAGGAGCTGCCCGAAGCGCGCGTGGTCGGGAACGAGCAATAGCTACCAGCTGTCGATCGTGCGCTTGCGCCCGGCGCGGGGCGACGGCTTCGGCAGGGCGCGCAGGGTCTTCGCGAGCATTTCGCGCGTGGCGGCGGGGTCGATCACGTCGTCGTATTCGAAGCGGCCGCCGACCTCGAGCGCCGTGTTCATGCGCATCAGATAGTCGGTCTTCTCCTTGAGCGCGCGCTTGCGTGCGCCGTCGTCGGCGATGGCCTCGAAATCCTTCTTCCAGATGATTGCGGCGGCGCCCTCGAGCCCCATGCCGCCGAACTCCGCCGCCGGCCACGCCAGCAGCAGCGCCGGCGACAGCGCCTTCGAGCCGAGCACGTAATAGCCGAGGCCGTAGGCCTTGCGCATGACGACGGTGAGGAACGGCACGCTGGCATTGGCGAGCGCCACGAGGATGCGCGCGCTGTGGCGCACCAGCGCCGTCTTCTCCACCGCCGGCCCGACCATGAGGCCCGGCGTATCGACGAGCAGGATCATCGGAAGGTCGTGCGCGTCGCAAAGCTGGATGAAGCGAGCGATCTTGTCCGAGGTCGGACTGTCGATGGCGCCGCCGAGATAGGTCGGCTGGCTCGCGACGATGCCCACGGGAATCCCCTCGATGCGCGCGAGCGCCGTCACCGCCGCGCCGCCGAAACGCGGGCGCAGTTCCAGGATCGAGTCGATGTCGCAGAGATGATCGAGCACGCGGCGGACGTTGTAGCCCTGCATCGGATCCGCCGGCACGATCTCGCGCAGTTTGAGCGTGTCGGGCGCGCGGGCCGGCGGGGCGGCGCCGAAGAAATAGCCGATCGCCTTGCGCGCCAGCGCCGCCGCCGCGGCATCGTCTTTCACCAGCGCGTCGACGGCGCCGGCTTCCACGTGCACCTGCGCGGGGCCGATTTCCTCGGGCTTCGGCGTGAAGCCGAGCGCCTGCTGCACCAGCGCCGGGCCGGCCATGCCCATCACCGCCTGCTCGGTCGCGATCAGGACGTCGCACAGTCCGGCGAGATTCGCGTTGCCGGCGAAGCAGCGCCCCGAGACGATGCCGATCGTCGGCACGAGGCCCGAGAGGCGCGCGGCATTGACGAAAGTGTGCGTGTCGCCGCGCATCGACACGGCGAAATCGTGCGGCCGCGCGCCGCCGCCCTCGAGCCAGCTCACCACCGGCCAGCGGTTCGCCGCGGCGAGCGCGTAGATGCGGTCGGTTTTCAGGTGATTGACATAACCCTGCGTGCCCGCGTGCACCGTGTAGTCGTAGGCCATCACGGCGACGGGCTTTCCATGCGCAAGGCCGTGGCCCATCACGACGCCGTCGGCGGCGCCCGCCATGTCCTCGCGCGCCGGCTTGGCCACGCGCCCGATCTCGACGAACGAGCCGGCATCGAGAAACGCGTCGATGCTCTCGCGCGCGGTGAGGCGCCCCTGCGCGTGGCGCTTCGCCGCCGCCTCGGGCCGCGCCGCGTCGAGCGCCGCCTCGCGGGCGGCGCGGACGGCGTCGAGGGGGGAGGCCGGCGCGTTTTCCGCGCCGGTTTCACCCTTGCGTTTCGATGTCATGCGTCCGGTTGCCCGCTCGCGCCTACGCCGCTGCGTGGCCGCCGCGGTCGCCCAATTGCTGCTGGCGGTGCTGAACGACCTGGTCGGCGAGGCGCCCGGTCAGCTCCTGCAGGTGATCGAACTCGAACTCGAAGGTGCCGACGCCCTGAGTCAGCGAGCGCAATTCGATCACGAGGTCCTGGATCTCCGATTGCGGCATGTGCGCGTGCACCTCGTCCCAGCCCTTCCAGCCGGCCTTGGCGTCGAAGCCGAGGATGTGCCCGCGCCGGCCGCTGATGAGGCTCTGGATGTTCGACGTGAACGCAGAGGGCGCCGAGAGCGACACCTTGTAGATCGGCTCGAGCAGGATCGGGTCGCATTTCGGCATGCCTTCGCGCATCGCCAGCCCGCCCGCCGTCTTGAACGCCATGTCGGAGCTGTCGACCGTGTGATAGCTGCCGTCGTACAGCGACACCTGCACGTCCACCACCGGGAAGCCGAGCGGCCCGCGGCCGAGATAGTCGCGGATGCCGTCTTCCACGGCCGGGATGAACTGGCGCGGAATGCGGCCGCCCACGATGTTGTCCACGAATTCGAAGCCGCTGCCGCGCGGCAGCGGCCGGATCTCGACATGCACGTCGCCGAACTGGCCGTGCCCGCCGGTCTGCCGCTTGTGCCGCCCGTGCTGCTTGATGCCGCGCCGGATCGTCTCGCGATAGGCGACGTGCGGGCGGTGCGACTTCACCGCGATGTTGTAGCGGTTCTTGAGCTTGTCGACCGCCACGCGCAGGTGCATCTCGCCCTGGCCCCAGATCATCATCTCGCGCGTCTCGGCGTTCTGCTGCATCGAGAAGGAGGGGTCCTCCTCCACCATCTTCGCGATGGCGGCGGTGATCTTCACTTCGTCCTCGCGCTTCTCGGCCTCGATCGCCAGCGCGAACAGCGGCTTGAGCGGCGCGGGCCATTCGCCCTTCTTCGTGGCGCCGTTACCGGGGCCGCCGATCGTGTCGCCGGTTTTCACGGCCTCCATGCGCCCGAGTGCCACCACATCGCCGGCCTTGGCCTCGGCGATCTTCTGCTGCTGGTGGCCCAGCATGCGGAACAGACCGCCCACGCGGTGCCCGGAAAGGCTGGCGCCATCGGAAACGCTGCCGCCCCACAGGCGCGCGATCGAGAGCTTGCCCGAATGCGCCATGTGGAACGTCTTGAACACGGTCGCCGTGGCCGGCGTGCCGGTGGAAACGCCGAGCCGCTGCGCCGCCGCCTCGTGCGTCGGCGTCTCGTGGCGCAGCGCCTTCAACAGGCGGCGGATGCCGCCGTCGTTGAACGCGGAGCCCAGGAACACCGGCACGATCTTGTCTTCCTGCAAGGTGCGCGTGAGGTGCTTGTAGATGTCCTGCTTCGCGGGCACCGATTCCTCGAGCAATTGCTCGAGCAGCTTGTCGTCGAAGTCGGAGAGCGATTCGAGCAGCTTCTGGCGTGCCTCGTGCTCGCGATCCTGCACGTCGGCCGGCATCTGGATCAGCTCGGAGGCGTCGCCCGATTTGTATTTGTAGGCGCGCTCGGAGACGAGATCGACGTAGCCGGTGATCGCCTCGCCGCTCCGGATCGGCACCTGGCGCAGCACGAGCGGCCGCTCCGAGGCGTCCTGCAGCGCGGCCACGAGGTCGCGCATCAGCGCGCCCTTGGCCTGGTCGATCTTGTTGACGAACAGCATGTGCGGGATGCCGTGATCGTCGAGGAACTTGAACAGCGGCGCCAGCGCCACCGCGCGTTCCGGATTGGGCTCGGCGACGATGATGACCGTATCGGCCACCATCATCGCGTTGCGCGCCTCCTGCTGGAATTCGATCGAGCCGGGGCAATCGACGAAGGTCCAGGGATCGCCCAGGAACTCGGTCGAGGCGACGTTGGTCTCGGTCGACATGCCGCGGGCGCGCGCCTCGGGCGAGGCGTCGCCGACCGTGTTGTGATCCTTGATCGAGCCCTTGCGCGGAATGCGCTGGGTCGCGAACAGGATGCTCTCGAGAAGGGTCGTCTTGCCGCTGAGATAGGGGCCCACCAGGGCCGCGCACCGTGCCGTTTTGGCCGCCACCGTTCGCCTCCGTGGAACTCGTTACTCTCCCGGAGAGCGCGCCTTGGTCGGCAGGGGCCGCAGCAACGGCGCCCATCCGAACCGGCGCGCCCTATGTTGTGGTTCGGACATCGTTACCCGCCCCGCGCCATCGCGCAAGGGGGAACGGAAGGGGCGGATTGTGCTTCTTGGTCCAGGCGCGGGGCGTGCGTCCCGGCGCGCCGATTCAGCGGACGCGCACCTGGGCCTTGATCTTCGCGTCGAGCTCGCGAATGGCGGCGTCGATGGATTTCTGGATGCCGGCTTCCATCGACCCCATCGGCACGCGATGTTCCCCATGTCCGCTGAGCTTCGAGACCGGGTTCATCGACGAATCGAAGAAATAGGCGTCGATGTCCACCTTCGTGGTCCGGTCGCCGTAGGGCTCCATGTACTTCATGCGCAGGTCGACCAGGACCACGCCCTTCTTGCCCTTGGCCGCAGCGTCGGGGAAATCGTGCACGCGCTCGAGGTCCGGGAAGTTGGCCTTCAGCATCGCGAGCAGCCGCCCGCTGAAATACATCGGGTCGTTGTCGGCCAGCACCACCGTGTTGGTCAGCGTGGCCGGCACGCGCTGCGCCCAATACTCGTTGTTGCCCTTGATGAAGCCGATGTACTTCTCGACGTTCTCGGTGGTCATGAAGCCGATCGGCCGGCTCATCGTCACCGCCGCGTTCGCCGGCACCGTGGCAGGGTCGGCTTTGAAGATGCCCTGGAACGCGCCCACCTGCGGCGGCGGCGGCGGCCCGGTGCAGGCGCCGAGCGTGAACACGATCCCGGCCAGCGCCAGCATCTTCTTCGTCATGACGTTCCTCCCTTGGATTACTTCGTGCCGGTGATGTCGCTCTGGCGCGTGCGCGGCGCCGGCTTCAATGGCGAGCCCTGCCCGTAGGGGGTGCGCACGCCGGGCGCGGCGGTCGTCGGGCTCGCGGTATGCGGTGCCGAGGGCGGCACGGCCATCAAGACGCCGGAGCCGACGATGGTGCCGAGTTGCCAGCCGACCGAAAACGCGTGCGAATAGAGCGCGGCCTTGGCAGCGTCAGAGGTGCCGGCCTGAAGCTGGCGCACGCGCGCGGCACATTCGGCGGGCGAGGCGTCACAGGCGCCCACGACCTGATCGGTATTTGGCGTGGCACCGCGCGAGATGAAGCGCGAATCGGCCTGCACGGGGGCGCGCACGCGCGGCTGAGGCCGGTCCACCTTGTGCAATACGCCGCAGCCGCCGGCAGCCTTCAGCGCCTGATAGCCGGCGAGCGCCCGCGGCCCGTCTTTGGCGCGCGCCGCCGTGACGTAGTTCGTGACGAGCTGCTGGCAGCGCGGAGTCATGCCCGACATCACCGTGTTCGGCTGAGTTGGCGCGGGCGTGCGCGGCGCGGCCGTGCCCGGCGTCGTGGGCGCGCGAACCTCGGGCGCCTTGACGGCGGGCGTCGTGGGCGCGCGAGCGGCCGGCGCTCCCGGCGCCGACGCGGCGTCGAGCCGGACGAGGCAGAGATTGCGCCCGCCGCCCGCGGCCGTCAGGTCCTTTACGATGCTGCCGCCCGCCTGCCGGCACGAACCTTCCGTCAGCGCGTAAGACCCGCACCATTCTATGCCAAGGCGCATCGTGGAAACGAAACCGGCCGGGCAGGCGGGCTTCGCCGGCGCCGCCTCACGCGGGGTGGGCGCGTTTATGGTCGGGGTCGGCGCGCGCGCCGAGGGTGC
>CAZUYG010000196.1:0-6516 GCA_964624265.1 uncultured Candidatus Odyssella sp. | reverse complement strand
GGAATCGGCAAGCGGTTCGGTGATCTCGTGGCGCTCGCCGGCGTCGATCTGACGATCGGCGCCGGCGAAGTCGTCGGCGGCCGCGGCGAGAACGGCGCCGGCAAATCCACGCTCATGAACGTCGCGTCCGGCCTGCTGCAGCCGGACGAAGGCGAGATCCGCCGCGACGGACGGGCGCTCCGCCTCGAATCGCCGCGCGACGCCGCCGCAGCCGGCATCGGGATGGTTCACCAGCACTATCTGCTCGTTCCGACGCTGAGCGTGGCCGAGAACATCATGCTCGGCGATCCGCGGCTGACGGCGCTGCGGCCGCGCATCGCCGCGCATGCCGAGGCGATCGCGGCCCTTGCGCGCCGCATCGGGCTCGACATCGATCCGATGGCGAAGGTGGACCGGCTCGACATGGGCGGGCGCCAGCGCGTCGAGATCCTGAAGGCGCTGTTCCGCGGCGCGCGCATCCTGATCCTCGACGAGCCGACCACCGTGCTGAGCGAGCGCGAACGCGCGCAGCTCTACACCGTCATCCGCACGCTCAAGGCGGAGGGGGTCGGCATCGTCCTCATCAGCCACAAGCTCGACGACATCTACGAGGTCTGCGATCGCGTCGTGGTGTTGCGCGCGGGGCGCGTCGTCGACGCCGCGCCGCTCGCCGAGCGCGGCCGCGCGGCGCTGGTCCGCAGCATGGTCGGGCAGGATATCGCGCCCGGGCCGGCGAAGGCCGGCGCCGCCGGCGAGGCCGTTCTCGAGGTTCGCGATCTCGCGGTCCGCAAGAACAACGGCACCCTCGCCTTCAAGGATGTTTCGTTCGAAGTGCGCGCCGGCGAAATCCTCGCGCTCGCCGGCGTCGAGGGGAACGGACAGGAAGAGCTCGCCGAGGCGCGGGCCGGCCTGCGCGCGATCGAGCACGGACGCATCCAGCTCGATTCGCGGCTGCTGGACCGGCATGCGACGGCCCTGCGCCGCCGCCGGCACGGCCTGCGTCACGTGCCGCACGATCGGCATCGCCGTGGCGTGCTCGTGTCCCGCCCGCTCGCCGAAAACTTCCTGCTGTCGCACTGGTTCGAGCGGTCTTTCAGCCGCGGCGGCTGGCTTCGTCGCGGCCGCGCGCGCGCCGGCGTGGCGGAGATCGCCAAGGCGTTCGACCTGCGCGGGCGGAGTTCCGCCCCGCTCGGGTCTCTCTCCGGCGGCAACCAGCAGAAGCTCGTCGTCGGGCGCGAAATGTGGGGCCGCTCCCGACTTCTGATCGCGGCGCATCCGACGCGCGGCCTCGACGTGCGCACGGTCGCGGCCTTGCAGGACAGCCTGGTCCGCCGGCGCAACGAGGGCCTGGCCATTTTGCTGATTTCCTCCGACCTGGCGGAAATCTGGCAGATCGCCGACCGGGTGATGGTCATGAGTCACGGGCGCCTGCATGGGCCGGTTGCGGTCGCCGACTCGAACACGCATGAAATCGGCGGATGGATCTCGGGCGCCTAGATCTCCGCCGGTCCGCGGCCGGCAAGCTCGTTCCGGCCGGGGCGGCCTTTGCCGCGCTCGCGCTGTGCGCCGGGCTGCTCGCGATTTCCGGCCATAACCCGCTTCGCGCGGCGGCGGTGCTGCTCGACGGCGCTTTGGGTTCGGCCGCGGGATTTTACGAGGTGCTGACGCGCTCCGTGCCGCTCGCCATCGTCGGGCTCGGCATCACCGTCGCGTTCCGCGCGAACATCTACAATATCGGCGCGGATGGGCAGGTCATCCTCGGCGCGATCGTCGGCGTCGTCGTTTTGCAGCTTGCCGGCAATCTCGGCGTGGGCAGCGTTCCCGCGCTGCTGCTGGCCAGCGTGGCCGGCGGTGCCGCATATGGTGCGCTGGCGGGCTGGCTGCGCGCCCGTTTCGGCGCCAACGAGATCATCGTCACGATCATGCTGAACTACGTCGCGATTCAGCTGCTGGGCTGGATCGTGCGCGGGCCGCTGCAGGAAGACGCGCAGGTTTTTCCGCGCTCCAACATGCTGCCCGACGCGGCGGCGCTGCCCGAGTTCGGCAGCGGCCTGCACGCGGGGATCGCCGTCGCCGTCCTGCTCGCGATCGTGCTCCATATCGTGCTGCGGCGGACGGTGTTCGGCTATCAGATCGACGCCGTGGGCGAGAACCGCGAGGCGGCGGAATATGGCGGCATCGCGGTCCGCCGCATCGTCGTCCTGGCGATGGCCGTCAGCGGCGGGCTTTGCGGGCTTGCGGGCGGCATCGAGGTGAGCGGCGTGTTCCACCGCCTCGAGGAAGTCGTGGCGCCGGGCGTCGGCATGTCCGGCATCGCCGTGGCGCTGATGGCCCGGCTCAACGCGCTCGCGGTTCCGTTCACCGCGTTGATCTTCGGGATCCTCACGGTCGGCACGGCCGCGTTGCAGCGCCAGCTCGGCGTGCCCTACCCGATGCTATGGGTCATCGAGGCGGCCGTGATCTTTGCGTTTCTGCTGATCGGATGGCGGCGCCGCGCCGCCGCCGCGCCCGCCTGAGGCCGCGATGGACGCGGTCCTTCTCGTCGGGCTGATCGCCGCCGCCTTGCGGCTCGCGACGCCGATCCTGTTCGCGGCGCTCGGCGAGACGGTGTCGCAACGCGCGGGCGTGCTCAACGTCGGCATCGAAGGCATCATGCTGGTCGGCGCGTTCACCGGCGTGTGGGGCGCCTTCGTCACCGGCTCGCCGTGGCTCGGCGTGCTGATCGCCATCGCCGCCGGCGTCGCGCTGGCGGCGCTGCACGCGCTCCTGTGCATCTATCTGCGGCTCGACCAGATTGTCGCCGGCATCGGCATTACGGTTCTGGGCCTCGGCCTGTCCGGTTTCGGCAATCGGATGGCGTTTCCGGCCGGTCAGGCCACGCGCATCCCCGGTTTCGAAAGACTCGATTTCGGCGCGCTCGGCCGCATCGATTTCGTCGGCCCGGCGCTGTTTCAGCACCACGCACTGGTTTACATCGCGTTGGCGATGGCGCTAGCGACCTGGTGGTTCCTGGCCCGGACCGGCTGGGGCCTCGCGATCCGCGCCGTGGGCGAAAGCCCCGTCGCCGCGAATGCCAGCGGCCTCGGCGTGCTGCGCACACGCACGGCCTGCGTGCTGTGGGGCGGCGCGATGGCCGGCGCGGGCGGCGCCTATCTTTCCGTCGCCCAGATCGGCAGCTTCGTCGAAGACATGGTGGCGGGCCGCGGCTTCATCGCGATCGCCTGCGTGGTGTATGGCCGATGGAATCCGCTCGGCGTCTTGTTGGCCACGCTGTTTTTCGGCGCCGCCGACGCCGCCCAGATCCGGCTGCAGCCGCTGTTTCCCGGCGTGCCCTACCAGTTCTTCGTGATGCTTCCCTACGTTCTGGCCGTGGGCGCGCTCGTGTTCCTCTCGCGCAGCTCGCGCATGCCGGCCGCGCTCGCGGTGCCCTACGCGCCGCCGCGCTAGTTTTGCGGCGCGCCGGGGTGGATGACGATGTTCTCGAGCTTCTCGACGTGGCGCATGAACCGATATTTGTCTTCGACGCCGTCGGTCGGCTTGCGGTCCTTCCACGCCCACGGATATTTGCCGGGCTCGATCTTGGCCACGATGTAGCCCATCTCGCGATCCTCGATCATCTGCTTGAAGGCGGCCAAACCCGCGGGCACGTCGCGAACCGTGGCCACGTTGATGCACCCGCCGCCCTCGGCCATCTTGGCCAGATCGGTGTTGCGCGAGGTGTGCGTCGGCGGGCCGCCGATGTTTTCGTAGATCCCGTTGTCGATGACGAGAACCGTGAGGTTGTGCGGCCGCTCGCAGCCGAGCGTGCACATCGCGCCGGTGTTCATCAGCACCGAGCCGTCGGTCTCGAAGGCGACGATCCGGCGATGCGGCAACGCCAGCGCGAGGCCCAGCGCCGTCGTCGTGATGGAGCCCAGGATGCCGGGAAAGAACGTGTTGTCGCCCGGCGGGCGATGATTCCACCAATCGTCCCAGAGGCCGCCGATGGAGCTGACGCAGAGATCCTCCGACGTCACCAGCGGCGCGATCGCCTTGATGAGATCAATCCTTTGCATAGGCGGGCACCTCGACGCAGTTTCCGGTCATGGCCAGCGCGACCGGCCATTGGCTGCCATCCGCGTGCAGCAGCGCGCGCTTGATCGACGGCTTGATCTCGTGCAGCTCGCGCACGAAGCGGTAGGGAATGCGCAACGCGTTCAGGATCGGCTCCATCGTCTGCGCGTGATTGTGGCCCCACCAGTTGCGCTCGCCGAGCTCGCCGCGGAACGCCATGATCATGACCACCGGCAGATGATGGCTGTAGGCAAACCGCGCGATCGGCTCGCAGGCCTGGCGCAGGCCGGAATTCTCCATGATCATCACGGCCTTCTTGCCGCCGAGATAGGCGCCGACGCAGATGCCCGGCAATTCCGACTCGTTCGTGACCTGCACGTAGCGGATTTCGTTCTGCTGCCGCAGCAGCCGATACACGCTGCCGAGCAGAGACTCCGGCAGCGCCGCCACGATCGAGACGCCGGCTTCCTTGAGGCCGTCGAGGAACGTCTTCGCGTATTCGGGCGTGTCCTTGGGAAGCTCCATGAGCGTTTCCTTCGCTAGGGCCTAGGCCGCGGCGGATTCGGTTTCGATGGCGGCGGCCTTGGCCGCCTCCTCGCGGACGACGCGCGTGACGTGATCGCGCAGACGCACGAACTCCGGATCGGCCTGCAGCGCATACCGGCGCGGGCGCGCAAGGCCGACGGGCACGATCTCGCGGACGCGACCGGGGTGCCCGGCCATGACCACGAGCCGGTCCGCCAGATACACCGCCTCGCCGATGTCGTGCGTGACGAGGAGGACGGTCTTGCGGTTCTCTTCCCAGAGCTCGAGCAGGAAATCCTGCATCAAGGACCGCGTGAGCGCGTCGAGCGCACCGAACGGCTCGTCCATCAGCAGCACTTCGGGATCGATCGTCAGCACGCTGGCGATCGCCGCGCGCTGCCGCATGCCGCCCGAAAGCTGCGACGGGAAATGATCGGCGAACGCCGACAGCCCGACGCGCTTCAGCATCTGATCGATGGACGGCGCCCGGATCGTCCGCGCCCGGTTGGCGGCGAGGCTGAGGCCGAACGCGATGTTCTGGCGCACCGTGAGCCACGGGAACAGCGCGCTCTGCTGGAACACCACGCCGCGATCCGGGCCCGGCTTCACCACGGGCTTGCCGTCCACCCGCAGCGTGCCGCCGCTCGGGTGCTCGAAGCCGGCGACGAGATTCAGCAGCGTGGACTTCCCGCAGCCGCTGGCGCCGACGATGGCCACGAATTCGTTGTGCGCGACCGTAAGATCGACGCCGGCCAGCGCGGTGACGCGCGTGCCGCGCGATTCGAACACCTTCTCGACGCCGCTCAGGACAACTTCAGCCATCGAAGCTCTCCAGGCGGTTCCACTCGAGCAGGCGATCGCGCAGGAACACGACGACGCGGTCCGACAGGAAGCCGAGGATGCCGATGCTGAGCATCGCGGCGATCACGACGTCGTTGCGGTAGAACTGATACGCGTCGTTCAACAGGTAGCCGAGCCCGCTGCGGACCGCGAGGATTTCGGCCACCACGACGAGCACCCAGGCGATTCCCATGCTGAGGCGCAAGCCCGTCATCACCGACGGCATGGCCGCCGGCAGAATCACGCGCACCAGCATCTCGCGCTGATTCGCGCCCATCATCTGCCCGGCCTTGAACAGCGTGCGATTGAGCTGGCGCACGCCGTGCGTCGAATTGAGCACCGCCGGGAAGAACGCGCCGAGCCCGATCAGGAAAATGGCCGGCCGGTTGCCGATGCCGAAGAAGATCAGCGATAGCGGCACCCACGCCGTCACCGGCACGTTGCGCAGCACCTGCACGGTGGGATCGAACAGTTTTTCGACGATGCGCGACAGGCCGATGAGCAGGCCGAGCAGCGTGCCGAGCGCGCCGCCCCAGAGGAATCCCGCGAAGACGCGCCACATGCTCGACAGCGTGTGATCGAGCCAGCTGCCGCTGTAGCGCCCCGCCTCGCCGGTGACGCCGGTCATCAGATCGAACAGAACCTGCGCGATGTCGGTCGGCGGCGGCAGGATCGCGCGGCGGTAGAGGCCGGCGACACCGAGGATCTGCCAGACGATCAGCACCGCGCCGGGGAACGCGACGTAGAGCAGCAGCGCGCCCAGACTGCGAGACAATCGGCTTTGCGCGGCGCCCGGCCTAGTCGGCGGCGGCGTCTCCCTTTTTTGACGCGCTGCAGCGCTGGCCGCGCCAGGCTTCACGCCGCGTTGTCCTGCAAGGCCGCCCACACGCGCTCCGGCGTCATGGGAATCACCGCGAGGCGCCGGCCGACGGCCTGCGCGACGGCGTTGCGGATCGCCGGCGCCACGCCGACCAGCCCGGGCTCGCCGACGCCCTTGGCCCCGAACGGCCCGGAGGCCTCGGGGTGCTCGACGATGATCGGATGAATGGCATAGGGCACGTCCATCGCGCCCGGAATCTTGTAATCCATGAAGGTCGAGTTGACGATCTTGCCCGAGTC
>CAZUYG010000195.1:3760-6530 GCA_964624265.1 uncultured Candidatus Odyssella sp. | reverse complement strand
CGGCGCATGCTTCATCCTTCTCTCTCCCGCGCAGCGGGAGAGAAGGGGCCCAGGCAGTGCCCTTCGGCACTGCTAAGGAAGTGAGGGCTGGCGCCGTCAGTTCTCGCGCGGTGCGTATTTCGAGAGGATGCGCTGCAGCGTGCGCCGGTGCATGTTGAGCCGGCGCGCGGTTTCCGAAACGTTGCGGTCGCACTGCTCGTAGACGCGCTGGATGTGCTCCCAGCGCACGCGGTCGGCCGACATCGGATTTTCCGGCGGCTTGGGCAGCGGGCGCTCGAGGTTCAGCAACGCGGCCTCGATCTGGTCGGCATCCGCCGGCTTCGGCAGATAGTCGACCGCGCCGGCCTTCACGGCCGCCACCGCCGTGGCGATGTTGCCGTAGCCGGTCAGCATCACGATGCGCGTGTCGGGCCGCGCCGTGCGCAGCGCCGCCACCACGTCGAGGCCGCTGCCGTCGGCGAGGCGCAGATCGATCACCGCGAAATCGGGCGGCTCCGAGCGCGCGAACTTGATGCCTTCGGCCACGCTTTCGGCGGCCAGCACCTTGAAGCCGCGCCGCTCCATGGCGATGCGCAGCCGCTCGCGCAGCGGTTTGTCGTCGTCCACCAGCAGCAGGGATTTCCCCGCACCGAGCTGCTTCTGTCCGCCCACGTCACTCATTTTCGCCTCCCCCCGCGATGCCTTCGGCGGTGGCCCGGTCCCAGGTCACGGTCACGCGCGCGCCGCCCTCGCGGCGGTTGCCGAACGAAAGGCGGGCACCATACCGCCCCAGCAGCGTCTGGGCGATGAACAACCCCAGGCCCATATGCCCGCCCTGGTCCTTTCGTGAGGAAACATAAGGTTCTCCGAGGCGGTCGAGCAAGAGCGGGGGAAAGCCCGGCCCATCGTCCGAAATCTCGATTCCGATCTCCGCGGACCCCCATTGGGCGTCGATGCGGACCGTGCTGCGGGCGAACTGGGTGGCGTTCTGGATCAGGGTGCCGAGCGCATGGATCACTTCGGGCACCCGCTCGATCTCGGGCTCCGGGCCGGCGCTCTCGTTGGCGGCCGCCGCCTGGATGACGATCGGCTTGCCTTCGGTGCGGTAGGGTTCGGCGACGAAATCGAGGAACTGGCCGAGCGGCATGAAGCGGCCGGGCTCGAAACCCTGCGACTGGTCCGGGCGGCGCGAAAGCTGGGCCAGGATCTCGCGGCAGCGGTCGCTCTGTTCGATCAGCAGCGCCACGTCTTCGGCCAGCGCGCTGTCTTTCGGCACCTCGCGGCGCATCTCCTTGGCCACCACGGCGATCGTGGCCAGCGGGCTGCCCAGCTCGTGCGCGGCGGCGGCGGCCAGCGCGCCCAGCTCGGAGAGGCGCTGGGCGCGCGAGAGGGCCACCTGGGTCGCCACCAGCGCGTCGCTCATCGTGCGCGATTCCTCGGAAACGCTGCCCACCCAGGCCGCGATGAACAGGATGCCGATGACCAGCGCCTGCCACACGCCGAGCATGTAATATTCCGGCAGCGCGAAGCCCGGCGCCGGCCAGGGCAGCGGCTGGTGGAAGAAGGCGAGCAGCGTGAGCGCGGCCACCGCCAGGCCGCCGAGGCCGATCGTCGCCGGCCGCGACAGGGCGGTGGCCGAAACGATCACCGGAGCCAATATCAGCAGCGCGAACGGGTTGTTGAGGCCGCCGGTCAGATAGAGCAGGGCGGTCAGCTGCAAGACGTCGTAGGCGAGATAGAGGACGGCATGGTAGTCGGGAAGATGGCGGCCGAGCGAGCCGCGCAGCGTCAGCACCACGTTCAGCAGCACGGAGGCCCCGATCGCCGCCGCGCAATGGAAAATCGGCAGCGAGTAGCCGAGGCCGTAATGCACCAGCAGGATTGCCGCCGACTGGCCGAGCACGGCCGCCCAGCGGATCGAGATCAGCGTTCTGAGGCGCAGGCGCCCGGGCGCGGGCTGCGTGCGGCGTTCACCGTTCATGGCGCGGTTTCCACCCGTGTTTGCCCGCGACTATACCGGATTGGCGGGGCCCGCGCCTGATGAACGCCTCCGGTCAGATTGCGGAGCCGGCCATCGAGGTCCGGCACCTCGTCAAGCGCTATGGCGACGTCACCGCGGTGGCGGATTTGAGCTTTGCGGTTCCGCGCGGCTCGATCACGGCGCTGCTCGGCGGCAACGGCGCCGGCAAGACGACGACGCTCGCGATCCTGCTCGGCGTGCTGCTGCCCACTTCGGGCGAAGCGCGCGTGCTCGGCATCGATATCCTGAAGCACCGCTACCGCGCCCTGCCGCGCATGAATTTCGGCTCGCCCTACGTCGAACTGCCGAAGCGGCTCTCGGTGCGCGAAAACCTCGTCGTGTTCGCGCGGCTCTACGGCGTGCGCGACGTGAAGACGCGCATCGCCGCGCTCACCGAGGAGCTGCAGATGGGCGAGTTCGTCGACCGCCCCACCGGCACGCTCTCGGCCGGCCAGAAAACGCGCGCCGCGCTCGCCAAGGCGCTCGTCAACCAGCCCGAAGTGCTGCTGCTCGACGAGCCGACGGCCTCGCTCGATCCCGACACCGGCGATTGGGTGCGCGCCTATCTCGAGCGCTATGTGGCCGAGCGGAAGGCCACGATCCTGCTCGCCTCGCACAATATGGGCGAGGTCGAGCGCATGGCCTCGCTGGTGCTGATGATGAAGGCCGGCAGGCTCGTCGACCGCGGCACGGCGGGCGAGCTGCTCGCGAAATATGGGCGCGACAATCTGGAGGAGGTCTTCCTCGACATCGCCCGCGACCGCCGCAAGG
>CAZUYG010000195.1:0-3660 GCA_964624265.1 uncultured Candidatus Odyssella sp. | reverse complement strand
CGCCGCCGAGCCCGAATGGGGCTTCTCGTTCCGGCGCATGAACGCGATCGTGCTGCGGCACTACTACCTGCTGCGCAGCTCGTGGGCGCGCGTGCTGGAGCTGGCCTACTGGCCGGTCATCAACATGACGCTCTGGGGCTTCATGACGGTGTTTCTCGTCGGCCAGTCCTCGCTGTTCGCGCAGGCGACCGGCCTGCTGCTGGCCGCGATCCTGCTGTGGGACGTGCTGTTCCGCAGCCAGCTCGGGCTCGGCCTCGCGTTCCTCGAGGAAGTATGGTCGCGCAATCTCGGCCACATCCTGGTGAGCCCGATCCGGCCCTACGAATACATCGCGGCGCTGTTCGTGGTGGCGCTGATGCGCGTGCTGATCGGCGTGGGGCCGGCGGCGCTGCTCGCCTGGGGCCTTTACGACTACTCGATCTTCACGCTCGGCCTGCCGCTGATCGTGTTCTTCGTGAACCTCATGGTGCTGGGCTGGGCGATCGGCCTCGCGATCAACGGCCTCATCCTGCGCTTCGGCCTGGGCGCGGAAAGCATGGCGTGGATGGCGCTGTTCGTGCTCGCGCCGATCTGCGGCATTTACTATCCGCTGTCGGTGCTGCCGGAATGGCTGCGCTGGATCGCCTACGCGATCCCGGCCTCCTACATCTTCGAGGGCATGCGCGCGGTGCTGATCGAAAAAACGTTCCGCGTCGACTACGTCGCCATCGCCGCGCTCTTGAACCTCGTCTACATCGCCGGCGGGGTGGTGGCGTTCCTCTATTGCTTCAAGGCGGCGCGCCGCCGCGGCCTCATCCTGCAGATCGGCGAGTAGCGGCATCGCGTCCTTTGGCGCCGCGCCCGCCGCGCGCCTATATAGGCGTCGAAACAAACCGGCCGGACATGAGCGACAGCGGTTTCGGCGCGAACAATTCGACCCATCCCGCACCCGCGCGCGTCACGCGCTGGTGGTGGGTGCGCCATGCGCCGGTGACGGCGGACAAGGGCCGCATCTACGGCCAGGTCGACATTGCGTGCGACGTTTCGGATGCCGCCGGCTTCGCGGTGCTCGCGCGCCGCCTGCCGCGGGGCGCGGTGTGGGTGACGAGCCACCTGCAGCGCACGAAGCAGACGGCGGCGGCGATCGCGGCGGCCGGGCTCGCCTACGATCCGCCGGGCGAGGAGCGCGATTTCGCGGAACAGCATTTCGGCGAGTGGCAGGGCCAGAACCGGGCCGAAATCTTCCAGCGGCACGGCGCCGACCACGGCCTGTGGCTGGCGCCGGCCGATTATTGCCCGCCGGGCGGCGAAAGCTTCGCCGCGCTGATGGCGCGCGTCGTGCGCGGCATCGGCCGCTGGAACGCAGCGCATCCCGGCCGCGACATCGTCGCGGTCGCGCATGGCGGCACGATCCGCGCCGCGCTCGGCCATGCGCTGGGGCTCGCGCCGGAGCGCTCGCTCGCGTTCGAAACGGCGAATTGCGCGCTCACGCGCCTCGATTACGTCGAGGGCGGCGGCAAACCGCCGGCCTGGCGCATCGTGGCGGTCAATCACCTTCCCGTGGCCTGATCCCGATGAACACGCGCGCCGCCGTTCGCCTCGCCGTCATCGCCGCCGCCGCGTTCGCCGCCGCCGTGGCCGCCGTGGCGCTGTGGCCCAAACCCGAAGCGCCGAAGCAGGAAGAGGCGGTGGCCCTCATCGGCGGCGCCTTCACGCTGACCGATCAGGAGGGCAAGCGCCGCACCGACGCCGAATTCCGCGGCAAGCACATGCTCGTCTTCTTCGGCTTCACGCAGTGCCCGGATTTCTGCCCCACCGCGCTCTATGGCATCACGCAGGCGCTCGAGAAGCTCGGCCCCAAGGCCGACAAGCTCGTCCCGATCTTCATCACCGTCGATCCCGAGCGCGATACGCCCGCGCAGCTCAAGAACTACGCCCAGAATTTCGACAAGCGCATCGTGATGCTCACCGGCAGCGCCGGGGAGATCGCGGCGGTGGCGCGCGCCTATCGCGTCTATTACGCCAAGCGGCCGCTCGAAAAGCCGGGCGAATACACGATGGACCACTCCGCGTACATTTACCTGCTCGACGCCGGCGGGAAATACCTGACCCATTTCCGCCATGCCGTGCCGCCGGACGAGCTCGCGAAGGCGCTGGAGCGGCGGCTCTAGGCCGGGGCCGCGCCGCCGCCGGCAGGGGCATGCCTGTCAAGTGTTATTGTTGGGGAATGGCGCTGGACGCCCGGAGTCCACGATCGTTATGTTCGCATACAAACGAGAAAAGACGCACGAAGATGCGGGCGGCGACGCCGTTATGAAGCTGGGGGTTAGCGCGGACATGCTCTACACGCTCTATGCGTGGCAGCAGACGGCCCTGGCGCCGCTGCGGCTCGCGGCCGTCACCGGCCAGCACTTCTTCAGCGCCTCCACGTTTCCGTTCGTCGAAACCCGCACCGCCCGCGCCATCGCCGCCGCCTGCGAGCTGGTCGAGCGGTCGACGCGCACCTATCCGAAGCCGCCGTTCGGCCTCGATACGGTGAAGATCAAGGGCAAGGACGTTCCGGTCGAGGAAGAGGTCGTCGCCGCCACGCCGTTCGGCGGCCTCGTCCATTTCGCGCGCGAGGGCGCCGAGCGCCATCCGCGCGTGATGCTCGTGGCGCCGCTCTCCGGCCATCACTCCACGCTGCTGCGCGGCACGGTGCAGGCGCTGCTGCCGGGCCACGACGTCTACATCACCGACTGGACGGACGCGAAGAACATCCCGGCCGCCGACGGCCGCTTCGATCTCGACGACTACATCGATCAGCTCATCTCGTATCTGCGCGTGCTGGGCCCGGGCACGCACATGATCGCGGTGTGTCAGCCCTCGGTGCCGGTGCTGGCGGCGGCCGCGCTCATGGCCGCGGCGAAGGACAAGTGCCGCCCGCGCTCGCTCACGCTCATGGGCGGGCCGATCGACACGCGCATCAACCCCACCAAGGTCAACAAATTCGCGACGCGCCATCCGCTGTCGTGGTTTCAGAGCACGGTGGTGAGCCGCGTGCCCTACGGCTATCCGGGCTACGGGCGCTCCGTCTATCCGGGCTTCCTCCAGCTCTCCGGCTTCATGTCGATGAACATGGACCGGCACCTGGGCGCGCATCTGCGCATGTTCGAGCATCTCGTGCGCGGCGACGGCGACGGCGCCGTGCAGCACCGCAAGTTCTACGACGAATACATGTCGGTGATGGACCTCACCGCCGAGTTCTATCTGCAAACGGTCGAGCTCGTGTTCCAGAAGCACGCGCTGCCGAAGGGCGAATGGGTCTCGCGCGGCACCAAGATCGAGCCCGCCGCGATCCGCGACATCGCGCTGATGACGATCGAGGGCGAGCTCGACGACATCTCGGCGCCCGGGCAGACGCTGGCCGCGCAGGATCTCTGCCGCAGCATTCCGCCGAGCAAGCGCGAGCACGTGCTGGCGCAGGGCGTCGGCCATTACGGCATCTTCAACGGCCGCCGCTGGCGCGAAGCCATCGCGCCCCGCGTGGCGGCGTTCATCGCGCGGCACGATTAGGGCCCGGCGCCGCGCGGCGCGGCTACTCGATCACTTCGTCGGCGCGCGTGAGCAGGGCCGGCGGCATCGCCAGGCCCAGCGCCCGCGCGGCCTTCAGGTTCACCACGAGTTCGAACTTGGTCGGCT
>CAZUYG010000194.1:0-6533 GCA_964624265.1 uncultured Candidatus Odyssella sp. | reverse complement strand
GGATGCGGCTTGCGGCCCGGACTCCACTGGAAGACCAGACGCGCGGGCCGCTTTTCGGCCTCGCCGAGACCGTTCACGGCGTTGCCGGACGGCGGCGCCTTGCGATAGCGGAAAACCAGCGAATTGTAGGGCCGCGGCGTGGATTTCATCGCGCGTCTCCCGGTGCCGGCCCCGCGGCGGAGGGCTTCGGCGGCGGCGTCATCGCGGCCATGCCGTCGTCGACGTAAAGCGGCTCGCCGGCGGCCATGCAGGCGCGGTAACGCCGGCGCACGCGGCCGCCGAGCGTGAGATTGCGCCAGGCCATGCCGAGCAGGAACCACAGCAGCCGGGCATCGCGCGACAGGCGCGGCCAGATGCCCGGCTTCGTCACGCAAAATCGCTCTTCGAACGACTTCATGCGCCCCTCCCGCCCCGCGCAGGCCGATACTGGCACGGGGCTTCCGAACGAATTATAGAAACTCGGCCGCGCCCGCGAAAGGCGCGGCCGGCGCCAAGGGGCGCCGCCCCGTTCCAGCCACACCGGCCCACGCATCATGAAATACGCCGACCTTTTCCGCCTCGACGGCAAGACCGCGCTCGTCACCGGCTCGTCCAAGGGCATCGGCCGCGCGATCGCCGAAGCCATGGCCGCGCAAGGCGCGCAGGTGGTGATCTCGAGCCGCAAGGCCGATGCCTGCGAGCAGGTGGCGGAGGAAATCGAGGAGGCCGGCGGCCGCGCCGTGGCCATCCCCTGCAACATCTCGCACAAGGACCAGCTTCAGGCGCTGGTCGCCGCGACGCGCCGCGCCTTCGGCCGCATCGACATCCTCGTCTGCAACGCGGCGGTGAACCCCTATTACGGGCCGATGGAGAAGCTGCCCGACGAGGCCTACGAGAAGACGATGGGCGCCAACGTCCGCTCGAATCTCTGGCTCTGCAACATGGTGATCCCCGAGATGGCCGAGCACAAGGACGGCGCGGTGATCATCGTCTCGTCGGTCGCCGGCCTGCGCGGAAGCGACAAGATCGGCGTCTATGCGCTCTCCAAGGCGGCCGACATGCAGCTCGCGCGCAACCTCGCGGTCGAATGGGGCCGCAGCAACGTGCGCGTGAATTGCCTCGCCCCCTCGATCATCAAGACGGACATGGCCAAGGCGCTGTGGGACGACCCGGAAACCTACAAGCACGCGGTCAGCACCTACGCGCTCGGACGCATCGGCGAGGTGGAAGAAGTCGCCGGCGCCGCCGTGTTCCTCGCCTCCGACGCCGGCCGCTTCATCACCGGCCAGACCATCGTCATCGACGGCGGCGCGACGATCTACGGCGGGATGTAGACGCCGTTGCGGGCGCTTCAGGCGTCGGCGCCGAGATAGGCGGCGCGGATGTGGGGCTGGGCGCGCAGCTCGGCCGGCCTGCCCTCGGCGACGATGCGGCCGCCCTCGAGCACATACGCGCGCTCGACGAGATCGAGCGCCTTGGTGACGTTCTGCTCGATCAGCAGGATCGAGACGCCGCTCGCGTGGATCTGCTTGATCGTGCCGAACACCTGCTCGACGACGAGCGGCGCCAGGCCCAGCGAAGGCTCGTCGATCAGCAGCAGCTTCGGCTGCGCCATCAGCGCGCGGCCGATCGCCAGCATCTGCTGCTGGCCGCCCGACATCGTGCCGGCGAGCTGGCGCCGGCGCTCGGCGAGCATCGGGAACATTGCATACACGCGCTCGCGACCCTGCTCCCGCGCACTGCGCGCCGCCCGGCGATAGGAGCCGAGCTCGAGATTCTCCTCGACCGTCATGCGCGTGAACAGCCGCCGGCCCTCCGGAATCAGCGCCACGCCGCGATTGCACATGTCCTGCGCGCTCGCGGCGGTGACGTCGCCGCCGTCGAAGCGGAGGCTGCCCTGGCGGATCGGCAGCAGGCGCGCGATCGCGTTGACGAGCGTCGTCTTGCCGGCGCCGTTGGGGCCGATCACCGAGACGCATTCGCCGGCGCCGACCGTGAGCGAGACGTCCCACAGCGCCGGCGCGTCGCCGTAGCCGACATGCAGGCCTTCGGCTCTAAGCATGCGCGCCTCCGAGATAGGCGCTGACGACTTCGGGATTGCGCATCACCTCGCGCGGCGCGCCGGCGGCGATGACGGCGCCGTAGTTGAGCACGACGAGGCGGTCGCACAGCTCCAGCACCGCGCGCATGTTGTGCTCGACGAAGAGAATCGTCGTTCCCGCGTCGCGAATGCGCCGGATCAGCGCCACGGCGTTCTCGATCTCGGTCGGGGTGAGGCCGGCCAGCACCTCGTCGAGCATCAAGAGGCTCGGGTGCGCGGCGAGCGCGCGCGCCAGCTCGAGGAACTTGCGCTCGTGCAGGTTCAGCGCGCCCGGCAGCGTTTCCGCGCGCGCGCCGAGTCCGGCGAAGTCGAGCCAGTGTCGCGCCTCGGCGCGCACCGCGGCCTTGTCGCTTTCGCGGCCGAACGTGGCGGCGAGCACGACGTTGTCGAGCGCGGTGAGATGCGCGAACGGCCGCGGAATCTGGTAGGTGCGCGCGATGCCCATCTGCGCCACGCGATGCGGCTTGAGATGGCCGATCTCGCGCCCGTCGAGCGCGATCGTGCCGGCGTCGCGGCGATACTGGCCGCTGACCACGTTGATGAGCGTCGTCTTGCCCGAACCGTTGGGGCCGACGAGGCCGAGGATTTCGCCGCGCTTCACTTCGAGCTGCACGCCGCGCAGCGCGTGGATGCCGCCGAAGGATTTCTGCACCCCGTCGCAGACGAGCAGCGGCCCCTCGCCCGCCGCGGCTTTGCGCGCCGGAAGTTGCGGTGCCGCCGACGCGGCGGGCGTGCTCACGGCCGGCGGCGCGCCGCGCCGGAACAAGGCCTTGAGCCGCCGCAGCACCGTCGGCACCACGCCCTCGGGCAGCAGCAGGATCACGACGATGAGGCCCAGCGCCACGGCCGCGCGGCCGATCGTGGCCGAAGCGCCGCCGGTGAACGCGAACAGCGAGCCGCCGATGATGATCGCGCCGACGGCCGGCCCGAGCCAGTGGCGCATGCCGCCGAGCACGCACATCAGCACGACGTAGAGCGGAATGGTGATGCCGAAGGTTTCGCCGACCGTGACGTAGCTGACATACATCGCGTGCACGGCGCCGACCGCGCCCGCGATGCCGGCGGAGATCGCAAACGCGATCATCTTGTATTTGAACGTCGGCACGCCCTTGGCCTCGGCCACGTCTTCGTCGTCGTGGATCGCGAACAGGCCGAGGCCGAGCCGCGAATGCGCGACGAAGTAGGCCGCGGCGATCGAGATGACGGCGATCGCGAGACCGAGCACGTAGATCGTGGCCGAGGGACTGCCGGCGAGGTTCGGCAGCGGCACGGCGCTGAGATAGACGCCCGGCCCGCCGTCGATCGGCGTGTTGAGGATGATCGTGGCCAGCACGAACGCCACCGCGAGTGTCAGCAGCGCGAACAGATCGCCGCGCAGCCGGTTGAGCCGGAACACGACCGCGCCGATGCCGAGCGCCAGCAGCGCCGCCACGCCGGCCGCGAGAGGGATCGAGACGAGGAACGGCACGTTGAGCTTCGTCGTGAGGGTCGCCGTGGCGTAGACGCCCGCGCCGAAGAACGCGCCGTGGCCGAAGCTCAAATAATGCGCGTAGCCCGAGAGGATGTTCCAGCTCGTCGCCAGCGCGATCCAGTAGAACATCAGGTAGAGAAACGATTCGTAGAACGCCGGAACCTTCGCGGCCGGCACGAAGAACAGCGCCACCGCGGCGAGCGCGACGACGGCGGGCGCGGCGAAGCCCTTGCGCGTCAGAGCCATCGCGGCTGCCAGATCAGGAGCGCGATCAGCAGCGAGAACGCCACCACCGGCGCCCAGGCCGGCGCGATCAGCGCCATCGTCATCGACTCGGCGATGCCGATCAGGACTCCGGCCACCAGCGCGCCCAGCGGATTGCCGAGTCCGCCGATGATGACGACCGTGAAGACGACGCCGAACCACGCGAACATCTGCGACGGCGCCAGAGTCGTGGTGAGCGCGATGAAGATGCCGGCCACCGCCGCCGAGGCCGCGCAGAGGCCGGCGATCAGCAGCGCGTTGCCGCGGTGGTTGATGCCGTAGGCCGCGGCCATCGACGGCTCTTGCGACGCCGCGCGCACCGCCTTGCCGAAATAGGTGTAGCGCAGCACCGCCCAGGTGCCGGTCGCGAGCGCCACCGCGAGCAGGAACGCGGTCAGCTCCATGTAGGGGAGATAGACCGGGCCCAGCTTTGCCGACGCGGTGAGATAGGGCAGCTCGAGCTTGCGGAAATCCGCCGTCCACACGATCTGGATCACCGCCTCGATGACGACGATGAGCCCGAACGTGACGAGCAGCGAGACGAGCCCCGCGACGCGGAACCGCGCCAGGGTCCAGTGCAGCCCCGCGCCCGCGACGAAGAACGTCGGCACGAGCACCAGGGCCGAATACCACGGCGCGAGGTGATAAACCTCGCCGAGGTGATAGGTGAGGTAGGCGCTGAGGAAGGCGAGCCCGAAATAGGCGATGTTGATGAGGTGCAGCAGGCCCCAGCTCAGCGTGAGGCCGAGCCCGAGCAGGCCGTAAAGCCCCCCGATCAGGACGCCCGAAACGAGCGCCTGCCCGAGCAGATTGAGGCTCGGCAAAGCTACACCGGCCGGATCGGTCGCCTTCCCCGCGCGCCGTTCGCTACGGCAATTCGGCCTTGGCGCCGGCCACGTTTTCCGGCCACACCACGACCCACCTCTTGCCGATGACCTGCTTCACGACCGAGAGATCGGGCCCGTGGTTGTTGGGTCCGTCGAAGCGCAGCTTGCCCATCAGCGTATCGACCTGCGCGCCCTTGAGCCACGCGGCCAGCTTCTTGTCTTCGAGGCTCTTGGTGCCGACGATCGACGCCTCGAGCATCTGCCACGCCGTCGCCGAAGCGGCCGCCTGGAAGTCGAAGAAGGGATACGGGATCCCCATCGCCTTCGCCTTGTCGCGGTAGAGCGGGAGCATTTCCTTGGCGCCCGGCCGCGAGGTGAACGGCTCGTGCTCCTCGAAATAGGTGTAGGCGAGCGCGTGGTTGCCTTCGGCCGCGTTCATCAGCGGGCCCGGCGCCGTGAACTGGTGGTAGTGGCGCGGCGGCGCGTAGTCGATCTTCTTGAGCGCGTCGAGCAGCTGCACCGATTCGATGCCGAGGCCGCCGCAATAGAGGAAGTCGGCTTTCGCGTCCTTCACGCGCGCGGCGATGGCGCCCCAGTCGCGCGTGCCGAACTCGTATTCGAGGTAGACGACCTCCTTGATCTTCCGTTTCTCGGCCTCGGCGCGGAAGCCCTGCGCGATGAAATGCGTCGAGGGGAACTTGCTCGCCACCACGGCGATCGTCTTGGGCGGCGTCTTGCTCTTCGCGAGCAGATCGAACACCGGCACCGGCGCGGTCTTGTTGGGCTCGGGGCCGATCGGCGAGGCCGGGAACTGCATCTCGTATTTCGCGAGATGCGGCAGCCCGAAGGTGTGCTGGATCAGCATCTTCTGATAGCGCTGCGCCACGCCCATCGCGGCCAGGATGTTGCCGGTCGCGTAGGGCCCGATGATGAGATCGACCTTGTCGACCGTGACGAGCTTTTCGTAGAGCGTGCGCGCCACGTCGGGCTTCGACTGGTCGTCGAGCAGCACCCATTCGACCGGACGGCCGAGCAGGCCGTTCTTCTTGTTCAGCAGCTCGACGTAGATTTCGCCGACGGCCTTGTGGATCAGCGAGGTTTGCGCGAGCGGCCCGGTCAGCGCCAGCGTGCTGCCGATCCGCACCGGCGCGCCCGAAGTCGCGGCGCGCAAAGGATAGGCTGCGGCCAGCGCCGCCGTGCCCGCAAGTCCGCCCAAAACCGCGCGCCGCGTGGCGCGCCGAACGCGTTTGGCCATGGAATCCTCCCTGTTCCGCCGCTGCGCGGCGTTTATGGGCGGCAGATTAGGCCGGATGGCGCGAGCGTCAAGCCGAACGCGAAAATGCCGGCATTCCAACCGGAAATGCCGGCATGGGCCGCCCGGCGCTGCGCGGCCTCAGTCGTGCGGCTCGAGCGTGCCTTCCCAGGTATAACGGCCGATGAGGCGCACCTGCTTGCCCGGCCCCGCGCTGACGGCATAGCACCCGTCGAGCGTGCGGTTCGGGCCCTGGAACGACACGCACACCTGCCCGGCCGTCAGGCGCCACGTGCCGATATCCTGCCACTGCAGGTTCTCGTCGGTGTTCGGCCAGCGCAGCACGCGCGCGTCGGCCACCGCGCGGATGTAGCCGTCGGGCCGGAAGTGCCAGATCTGGTTCTCAAAGCCGCGGCTCGTGCGCGTGTAGCCGCGGAATTCGCCGTTGTGGACGCGTTGCGCCAATTGCGGGCCGCCGAGCGGAAACGCCTGCGCCACAGCGGCAGGCACGAACGCAGCGGCGGAAGCGGCCAGAAGAGCGATCGAAACGGTCTTGCGCATGTTTGTTTCGTTCCTTTGCAGCGAAGATCGACGCCCCGAGCGACTGCGTGCCGGCCATTACGCAGCGTAAGCGGGCCG
>CAZUYG010000193.1:0-6561 GCA_964624265.1 uncultured Candidatus Odyssella sp. | reverse complement strand
GGTGATCGCCATGAATCCGCTGACGCCCTGGATCATCTGATCGACGCCGGGCAGATCGCGGTCCGGCCCGGCATGGCCATAGGCCGAGACGCGCACGGCGACGAGGCGCGGGAAGTCGCGCTCGATCCGGGCCTCGTCGAAGCCGAGGCCTTCCAGCACGCCGGGGCGGAAGTTCTCGACCAGAACATCGGCGCGCGCGGCGAGGGCGGCGAGGATCGTCTTGGCGCCCGGCTTGCGCAGATCAATGCGCAGCGAACGCTTGTTGCGGTTGGCGGTCGCGAAATAGCCGCCGATGTCCGGCGCGAACGAAGGCGGACTGTTGCGGAGGCGATCGCCTTCGGAACCTTCGACCTTGATCACATCCGCGCCGAGATCGCCGAGCAATTGGGCGCAGAACGGCCCCGCGAAGATGCGCCCAAGATCGACGACACGGATGCCGGCGAGGGGGCCGGGCGCTGTTTTCTGCTGTGCGGCCATGAAGAGTGGGCTATCCCGCCTTCCGCTCCTCGGCCCACCGGAAATCCTTGAACTGCTCGCGCAGCGTGAGCTTCTGGAACTTGCCGGTGGAGGTGCGCGGGATGGCGTCGACGAACACGACCTCGTCGGGGAGCTGCCATTTCGCGAACTTGTCTTCGAGATATTTGCGGATGTCGCCGGCGGCGACATTGGCGCCTGGCTTCTTCACGACACAGGCGAGCGGGCGCTCGTCCCATTTCGGATGCGCCACCGCGATGACGGCGGCTTCGGCCACGGCCGGATGGCCCATGATCGCGTTTTCGAGATCGACCGAGCTGATCCATTCGCCGCCGGACTTGATGACGTCCTTGGAGCGGTCGGTGATCTGCATGTAGCCTTCGGAATCCATCGTGCAGACGTCGCCGGTGCGGAACCAGCCGTCGGCGCTCCATTTGTCGGAGGCGTCGGGCTGGTTGTAGTAGCTCGACGCGATCCACGGCCCGCGCACTTCGAGCTCGCCCATCGTCTTGCCGTCCCACGGCGCCTCGGTGCCCTCATGCGTGATCACCCGCATGTCGACGAACGGCGCCTGCACGCCCTGCTTGGCGCGATATTCGTAGGCGACCTTGTCACCGAGGGCCGCGAGATGCGGCTTCACGAGCGAGACCGTGCCGAGCGGCGACATCTCGGTCATGCCCCAGGCGTGCACGACTTTCATGCCGAACTTGTCGAAGCGCTCGATCAGCGAGGGCGGTGCTGCCGAGCCGCCGACGACCGAGCGGAAGTTCGGATGCAGCTTCCACTTGCGCTGGCCGGATTCGAGATTTTGCAGGATCGCGAGCCAGATGGTGGGAACGCCGCCGGAGAACGTGATCTGCTCGCGCTCGCAGAGATCGAGCAGCGATTCGGCATCGAGGTGCGGGCCGGGGAAGACGATCTTGGCGCCGGCGAGCACGGCCGAATAGGGGATGCCCCAGGCATTCGCGTGGAACATCGGCACGACCGGCATCGCGCAATCGTCCTGGCTGATCGCGAGCATGTCGACCATGCAGCTCGCCATCGCGTGCAGCACCATGCTGCGATGCGAGTAGACGACGCCCTTCGGCTTGCCGGTGGTGCCCGAGGTGTAGCAGGTCGCGCAGCCGTCGTTCTCGCCGATCGCGGGGAACGCCCATTCGCCCGTGGCGGTGGCGAGGAAATCCTCATAGCTCGTCATGCCCGCGGGCACGGCGCCCGACAGCGGCACGACGATGACCTTGTCGAACTTCGCCTTGTCCTTGAACCGCTCGTAGAGCGGCAGCAGCACGTCGTCGACGATGAGGAACCGGTCGCCCGCGTGATTGGCGATGTAGGCGATTTCGTCCGAATGCAGCCGGAGGTTCAGCGTGTGCAGCACGCCGCCGGCACAGGTGACGCCGAAATAGCACTCGAGATGCGCATAGTGGTTCCACGACAGCGTGGCGACGCGGTCGCCCGGCTTCATGCCGGCCTTGGTCAGCGCCTCGGCCAGCGCGCGCGCGCGGCGATAGAAATCGGCGTAGGTCTGGCGGTGCAGCGACTTGTCGGGCTTCCGCGAGACGATCTCGACTTTCGGAAACAGCAGCTTCGCGCGCTCGAGAAAATGCACGAGCGTCAGCGGATAATTCATCATGGTGCTAGGCATGGCGTTTCCTGTCTCCCGAAGCACGTTTCTGCATAAATCGAATATAACAGAGGGGCGGGGCGAGGCCAGCGGGACGGTCCGGGTGCGACAAGCTTTGCGGCGGAGCCGCCGTCCGCGCGCTCCCGGCAACAATTTTTCCGCTGGCGGCGGGTGCGCGCCGTGCTGCGGCGCGAAGAGCCTTGGCCCGGCGCGCGCGCCCGCGCTACACCATGCGTGTCGAAGCCGGTCGGAGCGCCCGCGATGTCCCTTGCCAGCTATCTCGCCCTCGCCTTGGCGGTCTTCATTCTGGCGCTGACGCCGGGCCCCGTGGTGGTCGCCACCGTCGCCCGCTCGCTGTTCTCGGGCCTCGGCGCGTCGATCGGGTTCGTGGCCGGCGTCGCCGCCGTCGATCTCGCCTATCTTTTGCTGGCCGTGTTCGGTCTCAGCGCGATCTCGTCGGTGCTCGGCGAGCTGTTCATCGCCGTCAAGATTCTCGGCGCCGCCTACCTGATCTATCTCGGCATCCGGCTCTGGACCGACCGCACGCACGAGATGCAGATTTCGGGAGAGCCGGTGCCGCGGCGGTTCTGGAAGAGCTTCGGCGAGGGCGCGCTGGTCGACCTCGCCAATCCCAAGATCATCCTGTTCTACGCGGCGTTCCTCCCCACGTTTGCCGATCTCGGCAAGCTCGGCGGCGGCGAGGTGGCGATCATGGCCGCGATCGTGGTCGGGATTCTGGTCGTCACCAATCTCGGCTTCGCCTGGCTGGCGTCGCGCGCGCGCGCGCTCATCAAGAGCCGGCGCGCCGTGAAAGCGATCAACCGCACGTCGGGCACGCTGATGATCGGCGCCGGCGCCTGGGTGGCGACGCGCTAGGGTCGTCGCCGGGCGCCGCAGCGCGCCGTCCGCGGGGGCGATTTCGTACCGCGCGGCTTTACACGCCGCCCTGCCGGACTGTTAAGTATCGCTCATGGCGAAGGGAACGCGCATCGTGCGATCCGTTCTGCGCTGCGCGGCACTGCTCGCGGTGGCGTTTGCGGCCGTCGTCAGCATGGCGGCTGGCGCGGACGCGGCCACGCAGTGGGAGTACGCGAAATATCGCGACCCGCAGAGCGGAACGGACCGCCACACGGTCCAGACCAGGATCGAGTATGACGACGCGGTCGCGGCGCTGGCGTTCGTCTGCGCGCGCGGGCGCCTCGTCCTCACCATCGTTTCGACGTGGCCGATCTCGAACATTCTGCGCTATCGCTTCCCGCCCGAATCCGCGCAGTGGATGCAGGGCGATACGCCGGTGCCGAGCTCCGCGGTGTTCCAGGGCGAAACGGTGAAGAAGCTGTTCGAGACCGCGCTCGTGCGCCGCGAGCTGATGATCCGCATTCCGGGACCGCGAACCGTCGTCGAGAAGACGCTCGAACTCGACGGGTTCGCCGAAAAAGCGAAGCCGCTGATGGACGATTGCGGGATCGAGAAGCAGGAACAGGAATAGGCCGCGTCACGCCGTCTTGCAGGTGATGCCGCCGTCCACGACGAGCTCGGCGCCGGTGACGTATTTGGCTTCGTCGGACGCCAGGTAGAGCGCGGCGTAGGCGACGTCCCAGGCGTCGCCCATTTTCCCCATCGGGCATTGCGCATCGCGGCGGCGGATCATTTCGTCTTCGCTGCCGCCGTAGGAGTTCTGGATCGACGCACCGCGCACCATCGGCGTGTTCATGAGCCCGGGCAGAATGACGTTCGCGCGGATGCCGTGCTTCGCGTATTCCAGCGCCACCGAGCGCGTGAAGGGCAGGGCGGCGCCCTTCGTCGTGCTGTAGGAGAGGTAGGAAACGCCGGTCCAGCGTATGGCGGCGATCGACGCGATGTTCACGATCGCGCCGCGCAGGCCATGCGCGTTCGGCGCCTGCGCCAGCATCACCGGCAGCACGAATTTGCAGGTGAGGAACATCGACTTGATGTTCACGGCGGAGACGCGATCCCACTCCGCTTCGGACAGCTCGACCGGTCCGCCGGTGACCGCGATGCCGACATTGTTGTGCAGGATGTCGATGCGGCCGCCGAATGAGTCGCGGGCGCGCTGCACCATCGCCGCGACCTGATCCGATTTCGAAACGTCGCAGGCGAAGACCTCGGCGGCGCCGCCCTCCTGGCGGATGATGCCCGCGGTCTCGCGCGCCGCGGCCTCGTTGACGTCGCTGCACAGCACCTTGGCGCCTTCGCGCGCGAACAGCACCGCCGCGGCTTTGCCGTTGCCCCAGCCCGGGCCGGACGATCCGGCCCCGGTGACGATGGCGACGCGATCTTGAAGGCGGTTCGGCATGGCGGTTCCCGTGCGGGATGCGGCCGCGGGGCCGCGCGCTCAGCGCACGCCGAGGCGGCGCAGCGCTTCCTGCGGTTCCTTCATCTGCGGCGCGGCCGCGCGCGCGCGCTTGTATTCGGCGATGGCGGCATCGCGCTTGCCCATCATCTCGTAAACGCGGCCGCGATTGTAATAGGGCAGCGGAGACCGCGGGATCAGGAATTGCGCGCGCGAGAGGTCGTCGAGCGCCTCCTGGAACTTCTTCTGCTGGGCATAAACGAGCGCCCGATCGTGATAGGCGGAAGCGTAATCGGGCAGGATCTCGATCGTCGCCGCATAATCGGCGAGCGCTTCGTCGAACTTGCCGGCCTCGCTCAGCAGCTCGGCGCGGAAATAGTGCATGTTGGCGAGATCGCGCCCGGTCTCCTCCTTGGATTCGATCGCTTTGGTCACGAGCGCCAGCGCCTGTTCGCGCTGCCCCTTTTTCGCCAAGTCGGCCGCGCGGGCGAAATCCGCGGCGGCGTCCGCCGACGCCGGCGCCGCCGGCGCGCCGATCAAGCCAAGAATCAACAGCCACGCCGCATATCGCATGGGATTACCGTAATGCATCGGGGTTTCGCTTCGGGTATGACCATAGGCGAGCGTTCCACGGCCCGCAACGCGCCAAAGGCGCCGGGGCGCCGCGCCGCGCGCGGCTCCGGAACGACGCCGCCAGGGAGGACACGCCGATGCTCATGACCGGGACGGATTACCGCGAATCGCTGCGCCGTCTGAAGCCGCGCGTCTTCGTCGAGGGCCGCGCGGTGGTGTCGATCGCCGACGATCCGGCCCTGGCGCCCGGCGTGGCGGCGATGGGCGTCGCCTACGATTTCGCGCTGCGCAACGAATTCCGGCCGCTGATGGTGGCCGAGCAGCATACCTCGGGCCGCGAGGTGAACCGGATGCTGCACATCAACCGCACCGCCACCGACCTGCTGACCAAGCTCGAAGCGGTACGCCTCGTCTGCCAGGAAACCGGGTGCGCGCAGCGCTATCTCACCATGGACGCGTTCAACGCGCTGTTCCAGACGACGTGGCAGATCGACCGGGAGCGCGATCGCGGCCGCCATCAGCGGTTCCTCGACTACATGCATTGGGTGCAGGACGAGGACCTCACCACTGCCATCGCAATGACGGACGCGAAGGGCGACCGTTCGCTGCGCCCGCACGAGCAGGCTGTGCCCGATTCCTACGTGCACGTGAAAGAGCGGCGGCGCGACGGCATCGTCATCCGCGGCACGAAGGCCATCGTCACCGGCGCGCCCTACATGCACGAAATTCTGGTGCTGCCGTGCCGCAGCATGACGAAGGACGATGCCGCGTTCGCCGTGGCCTGCGCGGTGCCGCTCGATGCGCCGGGCGTCACGATCTCGGCGCGCCCGGCGGGGCGCCCCGGCGAAAAGGCCGCGCTGTTCAGCGGGCGCTACGGCCAGTCGCTCGGCGCGATCTTCTTCGACGACGTGTTCGTGCCCGACAATCGCGTGTTCCTCGACGGCGAGTGGGAATGGTCGGGCCACCTCACGCGCAGCTATGCGACGCATCACCGCCACACCTGCATCGCGGCGCGCGCCGGCTTCGGCGACCTCCTGATCGGCGCCGGCACGATGACGATGGAGGCGAACGGGCTTTCGCCGGCCACGGCGCCGCATCTGCGCGACCGCATGGTCGAATTGATCAAGACGGTCGAGAGCATCTTCGCGTGCGGCGTCGCGTCGTCGGTCTACGGAATGCGCGATCCCTCCGGGAACATCGAGCCCGAGCCGGTCTACGCCAATATCGGCAAGCTCATGCTGGCCACGCAGATCTACGACATGCAGCGCATCGCGCACGAAGTGGCGGGCGGTCTGATCGTGGCGCTGCCGGGGCCCGAAGAGGATCACAATCCGGCGACGGCGGGCTCGATCGCGGAGACCCTGCGCGGCCATCCCGACGTGCCCTATGCGCACCGCGCGAAGCTCGCGCGCTTCCTCGAAGACCTCACCGTGTCGTCCACCGCCGGCTGGTATTCGACGATCAGCCTGCACGGCGGCGGGTCGCCCGAAGCAATGAAGATGGAAATTTTCCGCAACTATCCGATTCCCGACAAGGTGGCGCTGGTCGAACGGCTGCTTGATCGCGGCCTGCTGCC
>CAZUYG010000192.1:3652-6561 GCA_964624265.1 uncultured Candidatus Odyssella sp. | reverse complement strand
GCGCGACCTCTACAATCTCTATCCGCTGCTGGTGCATGTGCAGCTGTTCGGTGGCCCTTATGTAAGCTCCATCGAACACAGCCTCGCACGATTCGGCGTTTAAATGTACTAAAACAAATACTTATAGGACATTTTCAGATTCTAGTTGACATGGAAACTATAATATAGTTTCCTTGGAAACTATGATAGCCCACGCGGATAATTTGCCGGTCAGCCCGCTCGAATCGCACGCCGGCTATTGGCTGCGTTTCGTCTCGAACCACGTCTCGTATGCGTTCAGCCGAAAGGTCGCGCAGCGCGGCGTGACAGTGGCCGAGTGGGTCGTCCTGCGGGAGCTTTATGCCTCTGGCGGCGCGGCGCCGAGCCGGCTTGCGGAGCGGCTGGGCATGACGCGGGGCGCGATTACAAAGCTCGCCGACCGGCTCGTCGCGAAATCGCTGCTGCTCCGGCGCCACGACGGCGCGGATCGCCGCGCGCAGACGCTCGCGCTCACCGAAGCGGCCCGCGCGCTCGTCCCCGAGCTCTCCGTGCTCGCCGACCGCAACGATGCGGAGTTCTTCGGCCACCTCACCGCCGCCGAGCGGCAGTGGCTCGAGCGCATGATGAAAGAGATCGTGCGGCGTCACGCGTTGCGTGCCGTCCCGATCGACTGACGCCCGCCACTTCTCGGAGGAGAGAGACATGAACGCGCAGGTGGAAGACACCGTCGAGGATTGCACCCGAGCCTCCGACGAGGCACGCATGACATTTCCCGAGGTTGTCGCGAAACTCGCCGCGGCCGGCGTGGAGCGTTATCATGCCGACCTTCTGCGCGGCGAGAAGACCTATTACATGCCCGATGGCGCTTCGCATGTCGTGGCGGCCCTGCCCTTGGGCATCGCGCCGACCCGCGACTTCTCGGCCGACGGCGTGCGCGACGCCGTGCGCGCGATCCAGGCCCAGCAGATCGATTACAGGGAATTCTGCTCGCGCATCGCGACGGCGGGCTGCGTCGACTACCTCGTCTCGCTCGCCGGGCGCCGCGCGGTCTATTTCGGGCGCACCGGCGAAAGTTATGTCGAACCGTTTCCGGCGGTGAACTGAGGGCTCAGCACGGCTCTCGGTTGCGCGGCACGGCGGAACTCCCTAGCCTTCGCCACCCGCCGCAAGAGCCGCCATGCGCGTTCTTCTCGCCGTTCTTCTCGTCTTCGCCGCCGCCGGCGCCGCCGCGCAGCAGGGCCCGGCGCCGCCGGGGCCGCTGCAGGACCGGACGCCGCCGCGCGCCGTTATCCCGGGCGATCCGGCGCAGGCGGTCGTGCTCATCTTCAATCACGGCACCTATCGCCCGCAGCGGCGGCACCAGTGCAACGAGGAGCGCGACGTGCCCGCCGTGGTGCGCGACGTCGCGTCGGCGAACGGCTGGACCGTGCACTATCTCTGCTCGGCCGCGACCGACGACGGCGTGGACGGCTCGTACACCTACAAGCGCGCCGACGAGATTTTGGCGGCGGTGGCGGGCCTGCGCGCGAAAGGCGTGCCGGCGCAGCGCATCTTCCTGCTCGGGCATTCGGCCGGCGGCTGGTCTTCGCTGATGGCGGCGCGCAAGGACGCCAGCGGCTTCAACGCGATCGTCGCCTTCGCGCCGGCCTTCGCCGGACCGCGCTACGAGGAAGCGCAGTATCCGAAATGGCGCCGCGAGCTGGCGCCGCGGCAGACCGCCTATCTGCGCGAGGCGAAGCGAATCGACGCGCTGATCATCGCCTACAGCGACGACGATTTCGACCGGCCCGCCGACCTCGCGCCGCTGGAAGCGATTCCGGGCGTGCGCCTGCTCGCGTTCGACGCCTGCCAGAAGGGCCACGGCACGACCTACACCGACTGTTTCCGCGACGGCGCGCGCGTGGAGATCGAGGACTACATCAAGATGCGCCTCGGAGCGCGGTGAGGCGATGGCCATCACGGTCGAGATCGGCGAGGAATGGATCATCTGCCGCCACGGCACCACGCGGCAGCAGGGCGTGCGCTGGAGCGATTTGAAAGCCGTGCTGCTCGAGACGACCGATCAGGGGCCGTTTCAGAACGACGTGTTCTGGGTGCTCGTGGGCGAAAACGGGCGCTGCGTGGTGCCGCAGGAGGCCGAGGGCTCGCAGCAATTGCTCGCGAAGCTGCAGACGCTCGCCGGTTTCGACAGCGCCGCCGTCGTCGAAGCGATGGGCAGTGCGGAAAACCGCACCTTCGTCTGCTGGCGCCGCCCCGAGGGCGACTGAGCGCCGTTCCGGTCCGCCGCGACTACGACAGCGCCGCCACGGCGCGTTCGTCCACCAGCGGATAATCGGCCAGCGGCTCGTACACCGAGCCGTCGCGCTTCGGGTGGCTCTGGAACAGCGTGAAGCGATCGACCGGGATCGGGCCGATCCTGAGCAGATTGTGCTCGGCGAGGAAATTCGCGAGGTGGTGGCCGGTTTCGGTCTTGAAGCGCGCGAGCGTCACGTGCGGAACGAATTTCCGCCCCTCGGGCGGCTGGCCGGCGCGCACCACGGCCGACTCCACCTTGTCGCGCAGGTGCTGCAGCGCCGGATTGCGCGCGACGCCGGCCCACAGCGTGCGAGTCTGGCGCAGCGAGCCGAAATGGCCGACGCCCTCGATCGACAGAACGAACGCTTTCGCGCGCACGGCGAGCAGGTGATCGTCGATGTCCGCCGCGTCGGCGTTGGAGACCTCGCCCAGGAACCGCAGCGTGATGTGCATGTTCTCGCCCGGAACCCAGCTTGCGCCGGGGATGCCGAAGCCGATCCGCTCCAGCCGTTCCTGAACCGCTTCGGGCAGGGGAACGGCAACGAACAGGCGCAGCATGGCGGGCCTCCGCTGAAAGCGGTCTTAGCCAGGGAAACATGCGAGCAAGCGGCCGCGCCGTCAACCGCTTGTATTGC
>CAZUYG010000192.1:0-3552 GCA_964624265.1 uncultured Candidatus Odyssella sp. | reverse complement strand
TCGTGGCGGTATTTCGGCCAGGGGATGCGGCCGAACTCGATGCCTTCGTCCTTGAGCGCTTCCGCTTCCGCGTCGGAAGCCTCGCCGTAAATGCTGCGCTCGTCGGCCTCGCCCTTGTGCATCTTGCGCGCCTCGTCGGCGAAGCGCGGGCCGACATACTCGGCGTTCTTCTCGATGTATTGGCGCATCTCGCGCAGCGCCTCGCGCAATTTGCCCGCCACGTGCACTTCGCCCGCATCGGGCGCGGCGGCGGGCTTGGCCTCGGCGGGCGCGGGCGTTTCCGCCGCCGGCGCCTCGACCGCAGCCGTGCGGCGGCCGCTCTTGGCGATCGCCGGCGCCATGATCGCTTTCGAAACCTTGGCCGAGCCGCAATCCGGGCAACGCACCTCGCCCCGCTTCGCCTGGCGATCGTAGGTATCGCCATTGCGGAACCAGCCCTCGAACTCGTGGCCTTTCTGACAGCGGAGCGAGAAACGGATCATGCGGCGCGCGGCGTTGTGGAAACAGGAAGGAGCACGTTCATAAGATAAGACGCTTCCGTTCCGATTAAAGTAGCACTCACTCGCCCGGAGTGCCAAAGCAGCGCGATGCCGCACACCGCCACCGATTCATTCTCGGCCTGGGTTGCCCGCTTCCTCCCGCTCGTGCCGGCGGGCGGACGCATCCTCGACGTCGCCGCAGGCGGCGGCCGCCATACGCGCCTCGCGCGCGCGCGCGGCCATACGGTGACGGCGGTGGATATCGCCGTTGATGCGCTCGCCGGTCTCCGCGCCGATCCGGCGGTGGAGATCGTCGCCGCCGATCTCGAAGGCGGACCGTGGCCGTTCGGCGGGCGCGCCTTCGCGGGCGTGATCGTGACGAACTATCTGCACCGCCCGCTATTGCCGCTGCTCGTGGCGGCCGTGGCCGAGGGCGGCGCGCTGATCTACGAAACCTTCGCCGCGGGCAACGAAGCGTTCGGCAAGCCCTCGAATCCGAATTTCCTGCTGAAGCCCGGCGAATTGCTCGAGGCGGCGCGCGGCGCGCTCACCGTCGTCGCCTACGAGCACGGCACGATCGAAGCGCCCCGCCCCGCCGCGATCCAGCGCATCGCCGCGGTGCGCGGCGCGCGGGGCGCTGTTCCTTTGCCGTCATCCTGAGCGAAGCGAAGGATCTCTGGACGAAGGTGAAGCGCTCGCCGTCGAGAGATCCTTCGCGCCGCCCAAGCGGGCGCCGCTCAGGATGACGGCAACAGTCGACGCGCTTACGCCCGCTTCGGCGGCGGATCGTTTTCGCCGTCGTGCTCTTCGGTGCGCAGCGCTTCGGCGAGGCGGTGGGCGGCGCTGCCGGGCTTCAAGGGCTGCGGCTGGCCAGGGCCCGGCGCCCAGGCCGTGAGGTAGACGATGTCGAAATTCGCGATCAGGCGGCCGCTCTTGTCGGCATAGCGGCGGAGATATTCCTCGGCGGCCGTAAGCATCGTGGCGCGGCGCGTGAAGCCGCGGCGGCGCTCCCTCAGGGCATTGGTTTCGCCCATCAGGCGCAGATCGGCCATCAGGCTGAACACGTGCTCGTAGGTGACCTGGATGCGGTCGCGATCGACGACCGGCAGCGCGAAGCCGGCGCGCTGGAGCAATGTGCCGGCGTCGCGCACATCGGCATGAGGGCTGACCCGCGGGCTCGCCCCGCCCTCTTCGGTCAGCTCCGCCTGGAGCAGCGCCTGGCGCAGTTCGGTGAGCGTCTCGCCGCCGAACATCGCCGCGACGAGCAGCCCGTCGGGCTTCAGCGCGCGGCGGAGCTGGATCAGCGCGCCGGGCAGATCGTTGACCCAATGCAGCGCGAGATTCGACATCACGAGATCGAAGCTGGCGGGCGCGAAAGGCAGCGCCTCCTCGTCGGCGACGACCGTGGGAAAGAAGCGGTTGCTGAAGCGCGCGAGGCGCGCGAAGGCCGGCGACACGTCGGCCTGGAACACGCGCTCGACGCCCTGCCGCCGCGCGAGCGCGCGCGCGAGCACGCCGTCGCGGCAGCCGAGATCGAGCACGGCGGGGAACGCGCGCTTCACGTCGTCGAGCCGCTCGAGCAGGCGGTCGCCGATCTCGCGGTGCAGGAACTCGGCCTCGGTTCCCTCGGCGAGCTTCTGCGCCGCGCGATCGCGATGCGCGCGGACGGCCCGGCGGTCGAAGATGGAGGGATCGTCGGCCATCGCCGCCATCAGCGCGGACAGGGCCACTGCTTTTGCGCAACCCTCAGCATCACGTCCTCGATGTTGGTTTCGCCGGGATAGGGCTTGCCGTCGGTGCCGGTGCCCGAGGTGAGCTCGGTGTCGAGCAGCTTCAGCGCGTCCGCGCCCCGCATCTGTACGCTCGTAGGCGGACAGAACAGCGGCTTGCCGCCCGCCGCCGTGGCCGCGCGATTGGCGATCAGCAGACCCTGCAGCACGCCCTCGATGCGCACTTCGATCATCGACTTGAACGTGGCCTGCACGCTGCGCGTATCGAGCCGGTATTTCTGATAGTTCTCGAGCTTGATCGCGCTCGCAGGCGAAGCGCCGAGCAGAAGCGCCGCCGCGGCGGCGATCGTGGTGACGCGGACGATGTGTTTCATGGCTCGCCCTTAGAGGAAATGCGTGCCGCCGTCGACCATGATCGTCTGGCCGGTGACGAACTTGCTGGCGTCGCCGGCAAGATACAGCACCGTGCCGGCGAGATCGTCGGTCTCGAGATTGCGCTTCAGCGCCTGGTTCTCGCGGATCGACACCATGCCTTTTTCGAATTTCGCGCCGAAAAATTCCTTGGTGCCCTCGGTGAGCACGGCCGTGGGCGCGATCGCGTTGACGCGGATCCAGTCGCGCCCGAGTTCGCGCGCGAGTGCCCGCGTGATGCCGATGACCGCGGCCTTCGACGCCGAATAGTGCAGCGCATAGGGCAGGCCGTAGATCGCGGCGAGCGAGGCGACGTTGACGATGCTGCCGCCGCCCTGCTTCTTCATCGCGGGGATCACGGCGCGGCAGCAATTCCACACGCCCTTCACGTTCACCGCCATGCAGCGGTCCCACTCTTCCTCGTCGATCTGCTCGGCGCGCCCGCCCTTGAGGCCGCCATAGAGCGCGGCGTTGTTGACCAGCACGTCGACGCGGCCGAACGCGGCGAGCGCCTTCTCCGCCATCGCCGACACGCTCTTGAAATCGGCGACGTCGACCGAGACGCCGAGCGTCTTGCCGGCGCCGTACATCAGGTCGAGCGTTTCCGCGACGTCGGCCCTGTCGGCAACGACGACGTTCATTCCCGCTTCCATCAGCTTCTGCGCATAGGTGCGCCCGAGGCCGCGCGCGGCGCCGGTGACGATGGCGGTGCGGCCCACGAGATTGCTCATTGCGTTTCCTTCCCCTCGGGTTTTGCGGAACGGCCCGTTTTAATCCCGTAAGCGCGCCGCGGCCAAGCCGCGCCGCATGCAAACGAAAGGCCCGCCACCCTCGCGGATGGCGGGCCTTCGCTTGGCTTCCGTTCCAGCGTCGGAGCGCGGCGTTGCCGCGCACCGTGCCGTGGGGACGGCCGGTTAGGCCGCGACCTTGTG
>CAZUYG010000191.1:6469-6595 GCA_964624265.1 uncultured Candidatus Odyssella sp. | reverse complement strand
GCGACGCACTTGGCGCTTTGTTCGAGCGTGCAACAGCTTCGAGGCCCTCCCGTGCCCTATGCCGCGCCGCTCGACGACATCCGCTTCCTCCTGAACCATATCGCCCCGGTCGCGCGGTTGACGGGG
>CAZUYG010000191.1:0-6459 GCA_964624265.1 uncultured Candidatus Odyssella sp. | reverse complement strand
TGAAGAGAATGTAGGCGCCGCCGCCCGCCGCAAACTGGAATGCTTGCGGTGCGACGCACTTGGCGCTTTGTTCGAGCGTGCAACAGCTTCGAGGCCCCCCCCGTGCCGTACGCCGCGCCGCTCGACGACATCCGCTTCCTCTTGAACCGTATCGCGCCGGTCGCGCGGTTGACGGGGTTGCCGCGCTACGCGCATGTGGAAGCCGGCGACGCCGAGCGCGTCATCGACGAAGCCGCGCGTATTGCAGCCGAAGTGATCGCGCCGCTCAACGCGCCCGGCGACCAGGAGGGCGCGCGGCTCGAAAACGGCGTGGTGGTGACGCCGGCGGGCTACCCCGCGGCCTACCGCAAGCTCGCGGCCGATGGCTGGTGCGGGCTTTCGCTCCCCGCCGAGCATGGCGGCCAGGGCATGCCGCAACTCGTGCAGACCGTGTTCAGCGAAATGGTGAGCGGCGCCAGCCTCGCCTTCGGCATGTCGCTGATCTCGTCGGTCGGCGGCGCAAAGGTGATCGGCGCGCACGCGACCCCGGCGCAGGCGGCAATGTTCCTGCCGCAGCTCGCCGACGGATCGGCGATGGCGACGATCGTGATGACCGAACCGCATGCCGGCTCCGACATCGGCCTCGCGCGCACGCGCGCTGTCGCCAAGGGCAACGGCACATATGCGGTTTCAGGCACCAAGATTTTCATCTCCTACGGCGATCACGACCTTTGCGACCAGATCCTGCACATCGTGCTGGCGCGCACGCCCGGGGCGCCGCCGGGCGTGAAAGGATTGAGCCTGTTCCTCGTGCCGAAACGGCTGCCCGATGCGAACGGCAAGCCCGGCGTGATGAACCGCGTGCGCGCCGCGCGCATCGAGAACAAGATGGGCCTCGCCGGTTCGCCCACCTGCGAGATGCTGTTCGAGGAGGCCACCGGCTGGCTGCTCGGCCGCGAGGGCGAGGGCATCCGCAACATGTTCACGATGGTGAACTCGATGCGCCTCGACGTGGGCGCGCAGAGCGTCGGCGTGGCCGGCGCCGCGCTCGCCAAGGCGCTGGAATACGTCCAGGAGCGGCGCCAGGGTGGCCGCGGCCCCGATGGCGGGCCGGCGCCGCTGATCGCGCACGCCGACGTGCGCCGCCAGCTCATGCAGATGCGGGCCTGGACCGAGGGCTACCGCGCCCTCCTCTACACGGCGGCGCTCGAGGAGGACATTGCGAATGCCGGCCCGGAGGCCGAACGCGGCGAGGCACGTGATCTCGTGGAATGGCTGCTGCCGCTCGTGAAGGCCGGCGGCAGCGATACGGCGTTCCGCGTCGCCAATCAGGCGATCCAGCTTCATGGCGGGCACGGCTATGTGTTCGAGCACGGCGTGGAGCAGCTCGCGCGCGACGTCCGCATCGCCGCGATCTACGAGGGCGCCAACGCAATCCAGGCGATCGATCTCGTGACGCGGAAGCTCGCGCAGGAGAACGGCCGCCGCGCCCGGGTCTTCACCGGCCGGATCGGGTCAAGCCTCGCCGCCGCGGGCGGACGCGACGGCACGCGCGAGATTGCCGCCGCGCTGGGCGCCGCCTTGCCGCACTTCGAGCGCGCGACGGACTACATGCTGGCGCACGCCGCCGCGCGCGACGGGCTTGCGGGTGCCTCTTCCTATCTCGAACTCGCGGCGGTGATCGCGGTCGGCTGGATGTGGCTCGAGATGGCGGCCAAGGCCGATCCCGCCGCCTCTGCGGAGGCGGCGAAAGCCGCGCTCGCGCGCTTTTTCGCCGAAGATGCGCTGCCGGCATGCGAACTGCTCGCACGCCGTGCGATGGGCGGCGCCGGCGTGATCGATGCGCTCGGCGACGCCCAGCTCTGCGCGTCCTGATCCGGCGCGCTACGCGGCCAGCGCCGCGAATCCGCGCTGACGGCTCGCGCAGTCGTCGGCGAGCGCGCGCAGGGCGGCGGCGCAGTTCGCGGTCAGGCTCGATCCATGCATGATCGCGAGCGTGCGCGGGGCAAGATCGGCGAGGCGATGCAAAGTCTTCACCGTGACGGGGTGTAGCGCCATCGACTGGAACATGCCTTCGGTGGCGATCGCGGGCCCGACGATGTCGCCATCGGTCGCCGCCGGGCCGTCGCCGGCCTGGCCGAGAAGATCGCTGCACAGCAGCGTCTTCGTCGATTCCTCGAACAGCAGGCCGGCGTCCCAGCCGTGCGGAACGTGCGGCGTTGCCAGGAAGCGGACGCGCTTGCCGCCGAGATCGACCGACTCGTTGTCCTCGAGCTTGCGCGGCATGCGGTCGGCCGCATCGTTCAGCGTCACGTCGCAGCCGAGCCCGCCGTGCATGACGCTGGCGCGGGGCGCGGCGGCGAGCCACTGGTTCATCGCGCCGCTCTCGTCCGCCTCGAAATGGCTGAACGAGAGCCAGCGCAGGGTTTCGATCGGAACGATCCGCGCGACGGCGGCGGAGATCAGCGGGAACATGCCGCGGTGGCCGCAATGGAACAGCAGCGGCTGCTCGGCCTTGATCAGGAACTGATTGAAGCTGAAGCCGGCGGGCGCCGCCACTTCGGGCACGAGTGTCGACAGGCGGTAGATGCCGTCGGCGATTTCGGCGATTTTCGTTTCCATTTCACGTCTCCGATTGATGGGGCTGAAAGGCGTGGGTCGTTGACTCGGCGGCGGCGCTACCGCGTGTCGAGCCAGGCATTGAGGACGCCGGCGATCTGCCGCGACGCCGCGGCGGTCGAGAGACCGGCGGCGCGCAGGGCCTGCCACACGGCGGGCTCGATCAGCGCGGTTACGGTGGCCGCCTTGGCGGCGTCGGCGCCGCGTCCGATCGCGGCGAGGGCGAGCTCGCGCAGGAGCTGCGCTTCCGCCGCGAAGAAGCCGCGCAGCGGCGCGAACTTATTGCGCTCGGCGCGCACGCCTTCGTAATTCGGGATTCGCTCGAAGCGCTCGAAGCAGGCGCGAACCAGCCGCTCGATCCGCTCGGCGCGCGACTTGGCGCCGGCGAACAGATCGGGGCCCGGCGGCGGCGCGAGGGTCATCGCGTGCTCGCCGCAGGCCTGGATCGCGTCGTCGTAGGTGGGGAAGTGGTGATAGACCGTACCGACGCTGACATCGGCGCGCTCCGCGATGTGCTTCATCGTGGTGGCGGCGACGCCCCGCTCCGAATGCAGCGCGAAGGTGGCATCGACGATGCGCCGCCGCGTTTCCTCCGCCGCTTCGCCGCGCCGCCCGAGCTTGTAGGATCGCGTCATCGATCTATTTTGATTGATGTTATATTCATTGAATATTCCATTGACGAAATATTGTCAAGACCGCCCGCGTCATCGACAAGGCGCGCCGTTTCGTCCGATCAGGGCCGCGGCGCCGCCGCGCGCCGCAAACGGTCGTTGATCGCGGCGCCGATGCCGATTTCGGGGATCGGCATGACGGCGATGGTGTGCGCCTGGCTGGCATCGAGGCGGTGCAGATAGGCGAACAGATTGGCCGCCGCCTCGACCAGGTCTCCGGTGGGCGAGAGGTTCAGCGACGCGAGGACGCTGCGCGGCGGATTCGGGCCGAAGGCGAGAAACGCCTCGCCGGGCGCGGCGGAATCGGCATTGAGGCGCAGCGGCTTCTTCGGCGCGTAGTGGCTCGCGAGCATGCCCGGCGACTTGATCTCTTCGTCGCTGATGATCTCGCCCGCGCCGGGGCGCTCGGGCAGCGCCGCCGCCGTCTGCGCGATCGAAACCGGCGCCCCGAGCACGGCCGCGATCTCGTCGGCCGTGACGAGGCCCGGGCGCAGGATGCGTGCCTCGGGCACGGACAGGTCGATCACGGTCGATTCGAGCCCACCCGGGCATTTGCCGCCGTCGAGGATGAGATCGACCTTCTCGCCGAGCAGATCGACGACGTGGCGCGCTTCGGTGGGGGACAGCCGGCCCGAAGGATTGGCCGAGGGCGCCGCGATCGGGATTTGCACCTTCTTGAGCAATGCCTGCGCCACCGGATGCGCCGGCATGCGCAGCGCCACCGTGTCGAGCCCGGCGCTGGCGAGGAGCGCAATGGGACACCCCGGCGCGCGCGCGAGCACGAGCGTGAGGGCGCCCGGCCAGAACTTCGCCGCGAGGCGCTGCGCGCGCTCGTCCATGATCGCGATCTCTTCGGCGGGCATGCCGGGCGCGAGATGCACGATCAGCGGATTGAAGCGCGGGCGGCCCTTGGCGGCGAAAATGCGCGCCACGGTGCGCTCGCGCGTCGCGTCGCCGCCGAGGCCGTAGACCGTTTCGGTCGGGAACGCGACGAGGCCGCCCTCGGCCAGGAGATCGGCCGCGGCCGCGATCGATTCGGCGGTCGCCGGGACGACGTTGACGGTCATGACGTCGCGCCTTCGCCGCGCCCCTTCGCCACGAACGGCGGATTGAGAAAGCGCGGCTTGCCATAGCCGAGGCGGCGCCCCTGATGATCGACGACGCTGCCGCCCGCCGCTTCGAGGATCGCCTGCCCGGCCGCCGTGTCCCATTCGCTCGTGGGGCCGAGCCGCGGATAGAGATCGGCGCAGCCCTCGGCGATGAGCCCGAACTTCAAGGCGCTGCCCAGAATCATGCGTTCGGCGACGCGATAGGGCTTCAGGAAATCTTCGAGATCGTTCCACCTGCTGTGCGACCGGCTGTGCGCCACGACGAGCCCGGCAGCGGGCGCCGCGCGCGCGGCGATGCCCTCGGGCGGCGCGTCGCCGGCGATCTTCACGGCCGTGCCCGGCCCCGCCGCGGCATAGGTGAGGCCGGTGGGCGGCACGTGCAGCACGCCGAGCACGGGGCGCCCTTTCTCGACCAGGGCGATGTTCACCGTGAACTCGGCCCGGTGCGCGACGAATTCCTTCGTGCCGTCGAGCGGATCGACGAGCCAGTAGCGCTGATCGGCGAGCGATTCGGGCGCGGGCGCGGCGGCCACGCTCTCCTCCGTCACCACCGCCACGCCGGCCAGCAGCGCGGCGAGCGCCGGCTTGATCACGGCATCGGCCGCGTGGTCCGCGTCGGTCACCGGCGAGCGGTCGTCCTTGTGCGCCGTTGCGTAGTCGCCGCGGAAATAGGGCATGATCGCCGCTCCCGCCTCGCGGGCAATGGCGACGACACGGGGCAGCAGGGCAGCCAATTCGGCCGACACGGGCGATGCACTTTCCGGGCTGGGGCTCCGTTTTGTTATCGCGTGCGCGCCTGGGCTGCACGCGAAATCTTGCGCGACGCCCGCATCCGGGGCGAAATGGCCGCCGGGAGGACGAGCCATGCCCAAACTGCTGCCGCCCGGCGCGAAAGAATCCTACGAGCGCGACGGCTATTGGTTTCCGGTGCGCGTGTTGAGCGCGGCCGAGTCCGCCGCCTATCGCACGCGGCTCGAGGCCTACGAGCGCGCCAGCGGCGGACCGATCGGCGGCAACATGCGCCACAAGGTGCATCTGCTGTTCACCTGGGCCGCGGAACTGGTGCGGCACCCGCGCATTCTCGACGCCGTGGAAGACCTGATCGGCCCCGACATCCTGTGCTGGACGACGAACTTCTTCATCAAGGAGCCGCGCGACCCGGCTTTCGTTTCCTGGCACCAGGATTCCACCTATTGGGGCCTGGAGCCGCACGACGTGGTGACGGCGTGGCTCGCGCTGAGCGACGCGCCGGTGGAATCGGGCGCGATGAAATTCCTGCCCGGCTCGCACACGCTCGACCAGATCCCGCACCGCGACACCTATCACAAGGACAATCTGCTCACGCGCGGGCAGGAAATCGCGGTCGAGGTCGACGAACGGAAGTCCATCGACGTGCCGCTCGAGGCCGGCGAGATGTCGCTGCACCACATCCGCCTCGTGCACGGCTCGAAGCCCAACACCACGGGCGACCGCCGCATCGGCCTCGCGATCCGCTACATTCCCACCTACGTCCGGCAGACCAAGGTGGCCGATTCGGCGACGCTGGTGCGCGGCAGCGACCGTTACCGCCATTTCGAATCCGAACCGGCGCCCGCGGCCGATCTCGACCCCGCCGCCCTCGCCGCGCACAAGCGCGTGATGGAGCGGCAGATCGCGACGTATTACTCCGGCACGGACATCAAGGTGGCGCGGAAGTAGCGGCGACGCCACCGGGGTGGTTCCGACCGCGGTCAGCCATTCACCGCGCGCTTCAGCGGCGTATAGCCGAGGTTCGGCGCGAGCCAGCGCTCGACCTCTTCGAGCGGCATACCCTTGCGGCGCGCATAATCCTCGGCCTGATCGCGCTCGATGCGCGCGACGCCGAAATACGCGGCCTCGGGATGCGCGAAGTACCAGCCGCTGACCGACGAGGCCGGCAGCATCGCGCAGCTTTCCGTGAGCGAAACGCCCGCGGCGCGCTCGGCATCGAGTAGTTTGAACAGCGTGTGCTTCTCGGTGTGATCGGGGCAGGCCGGGTAGCCCGGCGCCGGACGGATGCCGCGATAGTGCTCGCCGATGAGATCGACGTTCGTGAATCGCTC
>CAZUYG010000190.1:0-6611 GCA_964624265.1 uncultured Candidatus Odyssella sp. | reverse complement strand
AGAGGCGGACACCGGCAAAGATGCCGCTTGAGCGACAGCACTCAACGTTATAACCTGTGTTATAATTTCGTCCGGGTTGCGAAGTTCTCCCCTTTTAGTAATTTGGTGATGCGATGAATCAACTAAAAGTTCGAAAGGTTGGAAACTCTCACGGTGTCGTCCTGCCGAAGGAGGTTCTGGCCGAACTCGGTGTCGGCGAGAACGACGTGCTCATTCTTACGCGCACGCCACAGGGTATCGCGCTCACGCCGTACGATCCCAATTTGGCCGATGCGATGAAGGCTTTCGAAGAAGGGCGCAAGCGGTATCGAAACGCGCTGCGTGAACTTGCCAAATGAAAGAGCCGCGGTGGCTCACCGTCGTCGCCATTCACACGATGCACGAGGAGCTCATTGCGGAGCACGGCGGCTCGTCCGGCGTGCGCGATCAAGGGCTCCTCGAATCTGCGCTCGCGCGCCCACAGAATTTGCTCGCTTACGGCAAGCCGACGCTGGCGGAAATGGCCGCGTCATACGCCTTTGGGATCGCGCGCAATCATCCGTTCGTCGACGGCAATAAACGTACGGCGCTGATGGCCGCATTTGTTTTCCTCGGTCTGAACGGCCAGCGTCTGGTCGCGCCGGAAGCGGAGGCAGTCGTGATGACGCTGGAACTGGCGTCTGGCGCCTGCGGCGAAGCGGAGTATGCCGCGTGGCTCGCCGCGAATTTGGAACCTCAAAAGAGCCGACGCTGACAGCATTGGGCGTTGCTCCCGATCGAGCACCTGAAATCGCACGGTTCGCCTTGCGCTGCGCGGCTTGCCATGCTCGCATGCCGGGAAATCCGTTCGCGAGGAGGACGCCATGAACTACGTGGACCGTCTGTTTCGCTTCCTGTCAGTGACCGCGCTGTGGCTCGTCGCCGCCATGATCTATCTGGCCTTCTTTCACGAGGGTGGGTTGTGGAAGCCCGTCGCGCAGACCGCGGCGCCGCCCGCGGTGACCTTCCCGGCGAAACTCGCGGTCGTCAACGCCGACGGTGCGCCGCTCAAGATCGCGGGCGAAGTGACCCTGGCGCAGCCGGCCAAGCCGGCGCCGCTGCCGAAACTGCGCCTGACCTGCAAGTTCTCGGGCACCATGACCACGGCGCAGCCCTCGCTGCGCCTGTTCAGCGATGCCTGGAAGCCCGATCGCGAATGGCCGATCGACGCCAAGCTCGAATGTGAAACCGTGGAGCCCGTGCAATGAAATTCTACGACTGCAAGCCGGCCCCGAGCCCGCGCCGCGTGCGCGTGTTCATGGCGGAGAAGGGGATCGAAATCCCGACCGTCCAGGTCGACTTGCGCAACGGCGAGCACCTGAAGCCCGAGTTCCGCATGATCAATCCGCATTGCACGGTGCCGGTGCTGGTGCTCGACGACGGCACGCGCCTCATCTCCACGGCCGCCATCTGGCGCTATCTCGAGGAAACGCACCCCGAGCCGCCGCTGATGGGCACGTCGGCGAAGGAGAAGGCGATCATCGCCGACACGCAGTGGCGCATCGAATACGAAGGCATGCTCGCGCTGTCGGAGGCGCTGCGCAATTCCGCGCCCGGCATGAAGGACCGCGCTGTGACGGGCCCCGTGCCCCATGCGCAGATCCCGGAACTGGCCGAGCGTGGCAGGAAGCGCGCGCAGCAATTCCTGGAATTGCTCGATTTCATGGTCGGGCCGAAGCCGTTCCTGTGCGGCGACCGCTACAGCGTCGCCGACATCGACGCGATGGTCTGCGTCGATTTCGCGAAATGGATCAAGTTGGAGCTGCCAGCCGGTGCGAGCAATGCGCGGCGCTGGTACGAGAGTGTATCCAGCCGGCCCAGCGCCAAAGCCTAACGGTGCGCGCCGGCGGCGGCGCGGTCGGGCCGCCGCATTGCCTCCGCAAGGGGCGGGCCTTATTGTCCGCGGCAGAACTCCACCCTCGAGAGGAAACACCCATGCGTCGTCTCGTCTCCCTGGCGCTGGCCGCCGGGCTGCTCGCGGCCCTTTCGGCCTGCGCGGGCCAAGACAAACCGAGCTTCCCCGGAACGCCGGCCCAGTCGGTGCCGCTGCGTGGCCAGCCGCTGGCCGCAGCCGGGCCGGGCCCGGCGGCGAAGCCGGTCGATCCGGCCTCGCTCTACGCGCGGCTCGGGCAGCGCCCGGGCATCGAAGCCGTGATGACGGATTTCGTCGGCCGCGCCGCGAAGGACCGCCGCATCGCCAAGCGCTTCGAGAAGACCGACGCGAAGGCGCTGATCGCCAAGCTCACCGACCAGGTGTGCGAGGCCACCGGCGGCCCGTGCAAATACACCGGCAAGGACATGAAGACGGCCCATGCCGGCATGAAGATCACGAACCGCGAATGGAACATCACCGGCGCCCACATGATGGCGGCGATGCGCGCGAAGAAGGTGCCGCGCAAGGAGCAGGGCGAAGTGATGCGCATGCTCGGCTCGATGAAGGGCGATATCGTCGGCCACTGAGCCGTCGCGGCCCATAGCCGGGGGCGGGGTCCCAGCGGGCCCCGCCCTTTTTCTTGACGGTTTCCGCAGAGGAGTGGCGTCCGGTGCCGCCCAAAGCCAATCCGCTGAAGCTGAACGCGCTGCAGCTCCGCACGCTCGCGATCTTGCAGGAGCTGGCGAAAGACCCATCGCACGCGCTGCCGCCCGAGCCCTCCGGCACGGTTGCGATCACGAACCTGCCGCATCCGCACGGCGACCATTTCCATGTCGGCCATTTCGTCGTGGCGAGCCGCGATGCCAGCGGCCTCTACAACGAGGCGGTGTGGAAGGCGCTGGAGCGGAAAGGCCTGGCGCGCGCCGCGTTTCCGCAGGTGATCGCGCTGACGCCGGAAGGCCTCGGCTACGACACGGGCGTGCGCGGCGCGATCCTTCACGCCTCCGGCCACTGACCGTCCTTACAGCGGCAACCGGCCGGTAAGCATAGCCTTTCACGCTTTTTCCCCCGAAGGCGCGTTCAAATCCGCGCGGTTGGGGGGCGAACATGACCGCACTGGCTGCAACGGACGTATCGGGCCGCGCCCAGGGTACGCGCGCGCGTATCAGGCTTTTGGGGCGTGCCGTCTCGGAATATATGGGGCTGCTGGCCCAGTCGCAGCGCACCTGGCTCGCCGGCACGGCCGCGGGCGTGGCTGCGGCCTGGCTCAACGTGCTGCCCGGCATCGCCGTGCCGGGCTGGGGGGTGGCGGCCATCATGCTGGCGACGATCGTCGCCGCGCAGTTCCAGGCTTTCTACCACATGCGCGAAGAGCGCAATTTGTGCCTGCAGGCCCACGCCACCGGCGCGGTCATCGACGAGATCGCCGTGCTCCGCACGCGGGAAACCGAGCTCCGCAATCGTCCGGTCCGCGACGCCGCGGCCTACGAGGACTGGAAGGCCGAGCTGGTCGCGCTGCGCGCGGAGATCCACGATCGCATCGCCGCGGGCATTTCGCGCGCCGAGGCCGAGACGTTTCAAACGATCGGGAATCTCAGGCACGCCGGCAAAGGCGGCATCAACGAGGAGCACAATCTGCTGCTCGCGGTGGCCACGCGCGATCTCGACCACCTCGCCGATCTGATCCACGGCTACACGCGCTTCAGCGAGTGAGCGCGCCGGAGCCTTACCAGCGGAACGCCGCGATCGCCGCCGTGGGATAGTGGCCCTCGGCCGCGCACATGCGCGCGAGCACGGCGGGGTCGGGATCTTCGAAGGGCGCGATGCCCATGTCTTTCGCCATGATGCCGGTGCTGGTGATCAGCACGGAATCCATGCCGGCGGCCGTGGCGCCAGCGACGTCGGTGCGCAGCGCGTCGCCCACGCCAATCACGCGCGCCGGATCGGAAAGGCCGAGGCGCTTCAGGCTTTCGGCATAGATCGGCGCGTGCGGCTTGCCGTGATAGTAGACTTCGCCGCCGATCTCTTCGTAGCGCAGCGCGAGCGCGCCGGCGCACAGCTCGCGGTCGTCGCCGCGCAAGACGACGTAGTCGGGATTGCAGCAGATCATCGGCAGCTTGCGGCCCGCGGCGTCGGCGAGGAACCCTTCGTAGAGCTCCATGCCGTCGAGCCTGCCGCGCGTGCCGACATTGACGATGTAGTCGGCATCGGAAAGCGCTTCGACGCGTTCGTGCGGCACGTCTTCGAGCACGCTGTCGTCTTTCCGGGGGCCGAGCAGGTGGCAGCGGCGGCCGAGCTTCGCGTGCCACGGGTCGCTGCGCGCTGCGAGGGCGTTCTGCGCGGCTTCGCCCGAGGTCAGCACGTCGCCGTAGTGGTCGCGCGGCACGCCCATTTCGCCCAGGCGCGCGATGGCAAGGTAGGAGCGGCGCGGGGCGTTCGAGAGCAGCAACACCCGCTTGCCGCGGCGCTTCAACTCGGCGAGGCACTCGATCGCGCCGGCCCAGGGGCGAAGGCCGTCGTGGATCGTGCCCCAAAGGTCGAGGATGAACCCGTCATAGCGGTCGGCCAGCGCGGCCAGGCCGGGCAGGATCGGGACGTTCTTGGGTTGGGCGGGCGAATGCATGGGCGGCAATGGCCGTACGCACGAAAACCGCCCTCTGCCTGGCAGGGGCGGCGGCGCGCACGCTCTCGTGTTCGGGGGCCCGGACGGGCCGGGCCTTAGAAGCCTTCGCGTTCCATCCGCTTGCGCGCCAGCTTGCGTGCGCGGCGAACCGCTTCCGCCTTCTCCCGCGCCTTGCGCTCGGAGGGCTTCTCGTAGCTGCGGCGAAGCTTCATTTCGCGAAACAGGCCCTCGCGCTGCATCTTCTTCTTGAGCGCCTTCAGGGCTTGGTCGACATTGTTGTCGCGGACGATGACCTGGACGATGGGTCGTACTCCTCTAAGGGCCCACTTGCGTTGAGGCGCCTGCGCAGGCCGGGTTGATGCAAAAAGAGAGACGGCGCGAAACATGTCCCGCGCCGTTCAAGAAGGTGTTAATATCACACCTCTAGCCCCCTTGTGAAGCCGCGAGGGGCGGTCATTTGTCCCTTTTCTGTCACAGGGGTGGGGCACACCCGGGGGACCGAGGAGAGGCGCCCATGGATACCGCAAGCTGGCAAAAGGCGCGCGAAGCCCTGGTGGCCGCGGCGCTGCCGCACATTCCGTTCGACGGCTGGACCGAGCGCGCGCTGGTGGCCGGAGCCCGCGGGTCCGGTATGGAAGCCTCCGAGGCCGCCCGCCTGTTTCCGCGCGGCCCGGTCGAAGCGATCGAGGTCTACAGCGCCATGGCCGACCGGGCCATGGCCGAGGCCGTGGCGGCGCTTCCGGCCGATACCAAGATTCGCGAACGCATCGCCGCGGGTATCCGCGCCCGCCTCGATTTCGTGGCGCCCCACAAGGAAGCGGCCCGGCGCGCGACGAACGTATTGGCGCTGCCCCACCACGCGCCGACCGGCCTGCGGCTGTTGTACCGAACCGTCGATTCGCTCTGGTATGCGGCCGGCGACAAGACCACGGATTTCAATTTCTACACCAAGCGCGCGATCCTGGCGGCGATCTGCTCGGCGACGTTCCTCTACTGGTTCAACGACCGCTCGATCGATCACGCGGCGACGCTGAATTTCCTCGAGCGGCGGCTCGACGAGCACGCGCGCGTCCACGGCGCGATGGAGCGCCTCAAGCAGCGCGTCGGGAAATTCCCCAATCCGTTCGTCTTCGCCGAGCGGTTCCGCCCCGATCGCGGCCGCGGCCGGCGCGGGACGCTGTAGCCCTCGAAAATTCGCTGGCGGCGCGGCGCGCCGCGCTCAATGCAGAGTCGGCGCCGGCAGCGGTTCGGCTTCGATCCCCTCGGCTTGCGCGCTCGGACAGAAGGCGAAGCGCAGCGGCAGCGCCTGCGTGCCGCGCCGCAGCGCCGACGCGAACAGATCGGCCGCGGCCAGCAGCATCTTCGTCCCGCCGGGGCGCACGAAATTCGCAGCCACATGGAGCGCCAATGCCGGTTCTTCACGCTGCACGGCCGTCACGAGAGTCAGCAGCCCCACCTCGTCGGGGCCGATACAGGGGCAACACGGGTGATGATAGGCGATGTTGCGGTGCGCGTGCGCGCCGAGCACTTGGATCATCGCCTCGAGCCCGCCCAGCGCCGCCCGCGCATCGGATGCGCGCAGCTCGTGCGCGAGCTGGCGCCACAGCATCTCGTGTTGCGCGCCGCCGGCGAGCCAGCGGCGGAAGCAATGGAGCACGAGGCGCTCGGCCTCGGTCAGGTCGCTGACGCGGTCGGACGGCGGCGGCATTTCGGGAATCGCGGACACCATGTCGTGCTTCCTATCGCAGGGGCCCGCCGCGAAGCGGGCGGCGGCTCGGCGCAAACTATTGCAATTGAGAATGAGTTGCAATAGCGGAACGCGGCTGCGCCGCCTTGCAACCGCGCGAACCCGAGTTCAGCGCGCGCGGCGGTATTCGGCGTCGATCGCGATGGCGCCGTCGGCGGCGACGGCGCCGCGCTCGGCGAGGTCGATCACATGCGCGAAGACCGAACGCGCGGCGGCCGGATAGAGTCCTGGCGGAATCGTGTTGCCGTAGATTCGCGGGACCATGTCGCGGATGCGGCCGATACCGTTTTGGAGGCAGGCAAGGATCGCCGCTTCGCGGTCGCGCCGGTGCGCGGTGAAGGCGGCGACGA
>CAZUYG010000189.1:2302-6656 GCA_964624265.1 uncultured Candidatus Odyssella sp. | reverse complement strand
GTGAGCGTTGCGCGGTCGATCTCCCCCAGGCGTGGCATCGGCACCCGCTCCCGCGCCATCAGTTGAGTTCGCGACGTACGGCGGCGGCGCCGTCGGCCAGGGCCTTCAGCTTGGCGAAGGCGGTTTCGCGCGAAAGGTATTTCATCCCGCAATCGGGCGCCGGCACGAGCCGCTCGGCGGGCACGAATTTCAGCGCGGCGCGGATGCGTTCCGCCACCTCCCCCGCCTGCTCGGCATCGCGCCGCGCGAGATCGAGCACGCCGACGATGAGCGTCTTCGGCGCGAGATCCTTGAGAACGCCAAGATCGATTTTCGGCTGGGCGGCCTCGATCGAAATCTGCTTGGCCTGGCAATCGGCGAGGCGCGCCAGGAACGAATAGCCGCTCGGCTTGTTGTTCACCGAATGCGCGTAGCCGAAGCACAGGTGGATGGCGGTTTCGCCCGGTATGCCGGCGAGCGCGCGGTCGATGGCTTTCACGCCGTAGCGTTCGGCGCGGTCGGGCCGCGCCTGCAGATAGGGCTCGTCGAGCTGGATGACGTCGGCGCCGGCCGCTTTGAGATCGCGCAACTCGGCGTTGACGGCATCGGCATAGGCGAGCGTCAGCGCCTCTTCGTCCTTGTAGTGGTCGTCCTGCGCCAGCGCCGCCATCGTGAACGGGCCCGGCAGCGTGATCTTGATCGCGCGATCCGTATTGCGCCGCAGGAATTCGACGTCGCGCACTTCCACCGCGTGGCGGCGCTTGATCGGTCCCACGACGCGCGGCACACCGATTTTGGCGCCGGTCCGCGCGATGGCGGTGCCGGGGTGCTCGATGTCGATGCCGTCGAGCGCGGTCGCGAAGCGATTGAAATAGCTTTCGCGGCGCACTTCGCCGTCGGTGATGATGTCGATGCCGGCGCGCTCCATGTCGCGGATCGCGAGGATCGTCGCGTCGTCCTGCGCCTGCTCCAGCAGCGGTTCGGGGATGCGCCAGATTTCGCGCTGGCGCAGGCGCGGGACGGATTTCGACAGCGTCGCGCGGTCGATGAGCCAGTCCGGCTGCGGGTAGCTGCCGACGACGGTCGTTGGAAGAAGCTTGTTCATGCCTGCGTATGCGATTCCGGAGGGAGGCGGATTTACTGCGCGGCGACGCGCGCGGCGGCGCCGTTGCCGGCGCGGCGCGGCAATGCCGTGAAATAGGGCATCACATCGCGCCCGAAGCGCGTCAGCCAGTCCTGGCGCAGCGCGTGCGGCAGGCCCGGCAGCGACGGATTCACCATCACGTAATTGAATCCGGCGCCGAGATACTGCTCGACCTTGTCGCGCACGGTCTTGGCGCTGCCGATGAACGACCACTCGAGCAGCGGCCCGAGATTGTCGGGATCGCAATAGACGAGGCGGCGCTTGTGGGTCTCGGTGAACGGCTGATAAGTCGGCAGGTTGGCATACCGCTCCGCGTCGAAGGCGTAGTGCTTGACCTGCTGCTGATACCAGTTCGGCACGTAGCGCCGCGCGAGCTCGACGGCCTCGCGGTCCGTGTCGGCGATGATCATGATCGGCGAGCAGAGCTTGCACCCGTCGGTGCCGAGCCCGCGCTTGAGCATCGCGGCGTCCCACGCCTCGAGCACTTCCTGCTGCGCCGGCAACGGCGTGTGCCCGGTGAGCATCGGCGGCAGGCCGAGATCGGCGATCTTGGCCGCGCTGCTCGGCTGGCCGATCGCGCCGTGGATCGTGACGTTCTCGAGCCGCGGCGTCGGCCGGATCACGACCTCGCGCGGCACCGAGAGATACTTGCCCTTGTAGGTGAACGGCTTCGCCTTGAGCGCGAGCTGGACGATCTCCCAGCATTCCTCGAAGCGGTCCTTGGCTTCGGACATCTCGACGCCGTAGGCCTCGTATTCGAGCGGCGCGTTCCCGCGCCCGAGGCCGATGCGGATCGGGCCGTCGGTGATGAGGCTCAGCATCGCGATTTCCTCCGCGATGCGCAGCGGATGGTGCCACGGCGTCACGATCACCGCCGTGCCGAGGCCGAAGCCGGGGCAGCGCGCGGCGATGTGCGACAGGAACACCATCGGGCTCGGTGTGGGGTAGTAGTCCGAGAAATGATGCTCGACGAGCCAGGCCGCGTCGTAGCCGAGCCGGTGCCCGAGTTCGGCATCGGCGAGCATTTCGCGGTAGAGCACGAGATCGGAATCGCCCTCGGCGCCGACCGCGCCCATCATCCAGCCGAACAACGGTTTCTGCCAGTTCATCAGTTCATCCTGCTTTCTTGTCGTTGGTCGCGAGCGACAGCGTTCCTCCCCGTTCGCGATAGGCTTCCGCGATGGAATTCGCGGTCCGTGAAAAATGCTCCGCCAGAATCGCCGTGGCGGCGTCGGCGTCGCGCCGGATCACGGCCTCGAACAATTGCCGGTGCTCGCCGCCCGTATCGCGGCTGCTGTGCGTGACCGTGAGGCCGAGCCGTCGATAGCGCTCGCTCTGCTCGTAGAGGATCGCGCGGAAGCGCAGCAGCCATTGCAGCCCGCACGCCGCGACCAGCGCGGAATGAAAGCGGCCATGCGCAACCGGCCACGCTTCGTGATGGATTTTCTCGTCACCCGGCTGCGTGTGCGGCGCGGCCTTGAGATTGGCCCAAGCCTGCTCGACGGACGCCTGCCACGCGCCGTCGCCCCGCGCGATCGACCGCCGCAGCGCCAGGCACTCGAGTTCGATGCGGGTCTGCGTCACGTCCCAAAGGTCGGCGAGCGACAGCGGGCTGACGCGAAAGCCGCGCTGGTCTTCCGACAGCACCAGGCCGTCGGCGACCAGGCGAAACAGCGCCTCGCGCACCGACGCGACGCTGACGTCGAAGCGCTCGCTCAACGGGCCGATCAGCAGCTTTTCGCCCGGTGGATAATGGCAGCTCAGGATGTCGGCGCGAACGCGCGAGTAGATAGCGGACACGAGCGTGCGCGCGCTGCCCGCTTCGCCTCTGCGTTCGGGACGGAGATCGATTGCAATCGGCTCTGGAGGGGTCATCGAATTTGATGGCGCATTTCGAACATTGTTGCGGCGGCGCCGGGCAGCGTCAATGAAAAAACGAATTTCGATTTTTTGCCCACGATATTTCAACGCGAGCACGTCGCCGTCGTGCGGACTCGCCCAGAACAGGATGTTTCGTCCAGCGCGAAAAAATTTAACAACTTGTTTTTGTTGATATAGGCGCGACTTTCCCTGCCCATCGCGCGCGGAGATGCGGTGGGCAGACTTCAAATACGAAAATCGGTTTTTCGATTGACGGCCGATTGGAATCTACGACATTGTTTTCGCAACAGTGCTCGTCGCCGGCGCCGTCGCGCCGCGGACCGAAGCCGCTGGGGAGGAAAACATGACGACTCGGAATTCGCGCGCCTTCGGCGCCGCGCTGCTGGCGCTGGCGCTCTCGCAGCCGGCCGCCGCACAGGAAAAAGTCCTCAAGATCGGCGTCCTCACCGACATGTCGAGCGTCGCGGTCGACGAGATGGGGCCGGGCTCGGTGCTGGCCGCGCAGATTGCGGCCGAAGACATGGGCGGCATGGTCGCCGGCATGAAGATCGTCATCGTCGCCGGCGATCATCAGCAGAAGCCCGACGTCGGCGTGTCCGTGGCCCGGCGCTGGTTCGACCAGGAAGGCGTCGACGCCATCGTCGACGTTCCCAACTCCTCCATCGGCCTGGCCGTCAACAAGCTCGCCCGCGACGCCAACAAGGTGTTCATGCCGGCGAGTTCGCAGACGATGCAGCTCACCGGCGCGCAGTGCTCGCCGAATACGGTTCGCTGGACGATCGACACGTTCGTCACCTCGCACACGCTGCCGCGCGCGCTGATGAAGGACGGCAAGAACAAGACCTGGTTCTTCCTCCACACCGACAATACGTACGGCCGCGACCTGACGCAGAACGCGAGCAAGGCCGTCGGCGATCTCGGCGGCAAGGTCGTGGGCACCGTCGCGCACCCGGTGGGCCTCGCCGATTTCTCCTCGTTCGTCGTTCAGGCGAAGTCCTCGAATGCCGAGGTGATCGGCCTCGCCACCTACAGCACCGACCTCAACAATTTCCTGAAGCAGGCCGGCGAGTTCGGCCTGTTGAAGCCCGGCGGCGCGCGCATGGCGGGCTTCGTGCTCTCGGCCAACAACGTCCGCGCGGCCGGCCTTCAGCTCACGCAGGGGCTGTTCACGGCCAGCTCGTTCTACTGGGACCTCAACGACAAGACTCGCGACTTCGCCAAGCGTTTCAACCCGCGCCACCCGCGCAAGATCTCGGTGAACGAATTCACCGCCGGCGTCTATGGCTCGGTGCTGCACTACCTGAAAGCCGTGAAAGCGCTGGGCAGCGCCGCCGACGGCCGCGCGGTCGT
>CAZUYG010000189.1:0-2292 GCA_964624265.1 uncultured Candidatus Odyssella sp. | reverse complement strand
GATGAAGGAAATGCCCACCGACGACGTGCTGCACGGCAAGGGCTACATCCGCATCGACGGCACGGTCATCCACCCGATCTATCTTCTCCAGGTGAAGACCCCCGCCGAATCGAAGGGCGAATGGGACGTGTTCAAGCTCGTCGCCACGCTGCCCGGCGAGCAGGCCTTCGGCCCGCTCGACAAGGCCTGTTTCCTCGTGAAGTAGCCGGCACGCTGCTTTGATCGCGGCATTGGACGGACGGGCGCGGCGCGGCCGCCGCGCCCCGTAGGGCCGACGCATGGCAGAGCTCCTGGGTATCGCGCCCGCGCAGCTGTTCGGTCAGCTGCTGCTCGGTCTGATCAACGGCGCCTGCTATGCGATGCTCAGCATCGGGCTCGCGATCATTTTCGGCCTGCTCAACATCATCAACTTCACGCACGGCGCCCAATACATGATGGGCGCGTTCTGCGCCTGGCTGCTGCTGAACTATGCCGGCATCGGCTATTGGCCGGCGCTGATCATCGTCCCCATCGTCATCGGTCTGTCCGGCCTCGTCCTCGAGCGCGCCTTCCTCAAGCGCATCTACAAGCTCGACCACATCTACGGATTCCTGCTCACGTTCGGCCTGTCCCTGATCATCGAGGGCCTGTTCCGGCAGCAATTCGGCAGCTCCGGCCAGCCTTACGGGATTCCGGCGGCGCTGCAGGGCGGCTTCGAGCTCGGCTTCGTGTTCCTGCCCTACTACCGCGTCTGGATCATCGCCCTCTCGCTGTTCATCTGCGTCGGCACCTGGTTCGCCATCGAGCGGACGCGCATGGGCGCCTATCTGCGCGCCGGCACGGAGAACGCCGAACTCGTTCAGGCCTTCGGCATCAACGTGCCGCGCATGGTGACGCTGACCTACGGCCTCGGCGTGGCGCTGGCCGGCCTCGCCGGCGTGATGGTGGCGCCGATCTTCCAGGTGAGCTCGGTGATGGGATCGAACATCATCGCGATCGTGTTCGCCGTCGTCGTCGTGGGCGGCATGAGCTCGATCCGCGGCGCGATCATCGGCGGCTTCCTGCTCGGCACGATCGAAGGCCTGACCAAGGTGTTCTATGCGCCGGCGGCGAGCATCGCGATCTTCGTGGTGATGGGCATCATTCTGCTGCTCCGCCCGGCCGGCCTGTTCGGCACCGAGATGCCGCAAGGCGCCGGCCACGCGGTCGCCGTCCCCGCCCCGCCGCGCAACCTCGCGCGCGCGACGACGATCCTGCTGGTCGCGCTGGCGCTCGCGGCGCCCTTCATCCTCTATCCGATCTTCCTGATGAAGGCGCTGTGCTACGGACTGTTCGCGATCGCGTTCGGACTGCTCATCGGCTATGCGGGCCTGATGTCGTTCGGCCATGCGGCGTTCTTCGGCGGCGCGGCCTACGTCACGGCCTACACGGTCAAGTTCTGGGGCTTCCCGACCGAGGTCGGCATTCTCGCCGGCGGCCTGGTCGGCGGCCTGCTCGGCCTCATCGTCGGCAGCCTCGCGATCCGCCGCCGCGGCATGTATTTCGCGATGATCACGTTCTCGCTCGCGATGATCGTCTACTTCTACGCGGTGCAGGCACCGTGGACGCAGGGCGAAGACGGCATCCAGGACGTTCCGCGCGGGAAGTTCCTCGGCATCGTCGATCTCAATTCGAGCCTCAACCTCTACTATTTCGTGCTCGCGATCTTCCTGGCCGGCTATGCGATCCTGCACCGGATCATCCATTCGCCGTTCGGCCAGATCATGAAGGCGATCCGCGAGAACGAGTCCCGCGCGATCTCGCTCGGCTACCGCGTCAATCAATATCGCCTCGTCGTCTTCGTGATCTCGGCCACCCTGGCCGGCATCGCCGGCAGCACGAAGACCATCGTCTTCCAGCTCGCGACGCTGTCCGACGTCGGCTGGCACATTTCGGGCCTCGTCGTGCTGATGGCCATCGTCGGCGGCATCGGCACCAAGCTCGGGCCGATCGTCGGCGCGTTCCTCATCGTCGCGATGGACAATTATCTCGCCGAGGCGGGCTCGTGGGTCATCGTGATCCAGGGCGCCATTTTCACGCTCTGCGTGCTCGCGTTCCGGCGCGGCATCGTGGGCGAGACGCTGCACTTATTGCATCGCATCCGCCCGCGCGGCGCCCGTGCCGGCGACGCCGCCCCGGCCCCGCTCGCGCTTTCGCCCGCGCACGCGCCGCGCGGCTAGGGCGCGACACCCGACGCAACGATCTCCGGGCGGGCGCCAGCCTTGCTCGCTCGCGCGGCCGGCGGGGCCGAAACCGCTGGCCGCTACCGCCCCA
>CAZUYG010000188.1:0-6663 GCA_964624265.1 uncultured Candidatus Odyssella sp. | reverse complement strand
ACCATGTCGCCCTGGATCGGGCCGGGGCGCACGATCGCGACCTCGATGACGAGATCGTAGAATTTGCGCGGCGCCAGGCGCGGCAGCATCGACATCTGCGCGCGGCTTTCCACCTGGAACACGCCGATCGAATCGGCGCGGCACAGCATGTCGTAGACGGCGGGATCCTCGGCCGGCACGGTGGCGAGATCGTAGTGCTTGCCGTAATGCGCGCGCAGCAGCTCGAAGCCCTTGCGGATGCAGGTGAGCATGCCGAGGCCGAGCACGTCGATCTTGAGGATGCCGAGCGCGTCGAGATCGTCCTTGTCCCACTCGACGACGGTGCGGTTCTCCATTGCCGCATTCTCGATCGGCACCACCTCGTCGAGCCGGCTCTTGGTGATGACGAAGCCGCCGACATGCTGCGAAAGATGGCGCGGGAAGCCGTGCAGCTCCTTCGCGAGCTTGAGCGCGAGGCGCATCCGTTCCCCTTCGCCCCGCCGATGCTGCGCATCGGGAGGGGGAGACGAGGTGGGGGATGAGGGGATGGCCGCGGCCGCCATGACATCATCGTCGATGTCGTCTTCGCCCCAGCCCCAGATGGTCTTCGCGAGGCGGTCCACCGTGTCGAGCGAGAGGCCGAGCGCCTTGCCGACTTCGCGGATGGCGCTGCGCCCGCGATAGCTGATCACCGTGGCGGCGAGGCCGGCGCGGTCGCGGCCGTATTTGCCGTAGACGTATTGGATGATCTCCTCGCGCCGCTCGTGCTCGAAATCGACGTCGATGTCGGGCGGCTCCTTGCGCTCGGCGCTGACGAAGCGCTCGAACAGCAGATCGACGCGGCCGGGATCGACCGCGGTGATGCCGAGCACGTAGCACACGGCCGAATTCGCCGCCGAGCCGCGCCCCTGGCAGAGGATGCCGCGCGCCTTGGCCTCGCGCACGATGTCGTGGACGGTGAGGAAATAGGGCGCGTAGTCGAGCTGCCCGATGAGGGCCAGCTCGTGCGCGATCTGCGCTTTCACCTTCTCTGGCACGCCGCGCGGATAGCGCTCTTCGGCGCCGATCCAGGCGAGGCGTTCCAGTTCCTGCTGCCCGGTGCGGCCCTCGGGCACCGGCTCCACCGGGTATTCGTAGCGCAACTCGTCGAGCGAGAAGCGGATGCGATCCGCGATCCTGGCGGTGCGCGTCACGGCGTCGGGATGGGCCGCGAACAGCCGCGCCATCTCGTCCGGCGATTTCAGATGCCGCTCGGCATTGGCGAACAGGCGGAACCCGGCCTCGTCGAGCGTCACGTGCTCGCGGATGCAGGTGAGCACGTCCTGCAGCGGCCGGCGCTCGGGCCCGTGATAGTGCACGTCGTTCGTTGCGACGAGCGGCAGGCCGGCTTCTTCGCTCAGCCGCGCCAGCGCCGCGAGCCGCGCCTCGTCGTCGCCGCGATGAAGGCACTGCGCCGCGAGATAGGCGCGGCTGGGGAAGAGGCAGGCGACGGTCTTCAAAAACTCCAAAAAGCCTTGTCGTCCCCGCGAAAGCGGGGACCCAAGCGGCGTTACCGTTTTACGGGCCTCGCCAGCATCGCAAGGCGGCGGCAATGGGTCCCCGCTTTCGCGGGGACGACAGGTTGTGTTCGTGTCGGCAGGCGCAAGCGCGACGACGATCTGTCCCTCCGCGAACGCTTCGAGATCGCCGAGATGCAGTTCGCACTCGCCCTTGGGCGCGCGGCGGCGGCCGAGGCTCAGGAGGCGCGAGAGGCGCCCGTAGGCGGCGCGGTCGGTCGGGAAGCAGAGCAGGGAATTGCCGCAGGCGAGATCGAGCCGCGCGCCCACCAGCAGCTTGATCCCGGCCTCCTTCGCCTGGACATGCGCGCGCACGACGCCGGCCAGCGTGTTGCGGTCGGCGACGGCGACGGCGGAGAGGCCGAGCGCCGCCGCCCGCGTCACCAGCTCCTCCGGATGCGAGCCGCCGCGCAGGAAGCTGAAATTCGTCGTGACCTGAAGCTCGGCGTAGGCGGTCATGCCGCGGCCTCGCGCGCCGGGGCCATGATTCCGTGCACGCACCAGCGGCCCGTCGAAAGATCGCGGCAGAGCCAGAGGCCGCGGCCGGAATCGTCTTCAACCGCCCAGTAGTCGCGCGCCGCGTGCTCGCCTTGCCACCAGGCGCCGAGGCGGCGGTCGGGGCCGCGCGCGGCGGCGATGCGATGCACGCGGCCGCGCCAGCGGAACGCGCGTGGCGGCATGTCCGCGCGCGCGTCCGGCGCTTCGATTTCGACCGGCTCGGGAACCGGGAACAGGCGCAGCGGCAGCGGCGCGCCACTCGCGGGCCATGCGGACCAATCGGCGGCGCGCGCGTCCGCGCCGAGCGCGGCGACGAAGCGCGTCTGGCGCTCGGGCAGATGCAACGCCACGGGCGCGAGAGTGCCGACGCGATCCGCGCCGAGGCGGTTGGCGAGGCGGTCGATCAAACCGGCGAGCGCCGGCGCCTCGGCGCGCCCCGCGCCGTCCGCCAGCGCGGTCTGGTCGGCCGTGAACGGCGCGGTCTCGGGCGCTTCGAGCACCAGCGCCTCGATGCCGGGATCGGGATCGAGCGTTTCGAGTCGCGGCTGGAACAAGCGCGCGAGATGCGCGGGATCGCGCGCGGCGCGGCTGGTGCCGATCGCGGCCGAGGCGCTGCTGCCGTCGATGCGATAGAGCGTGTAGACGAGGCGGCGCGCGCCGCGCCCGTCGCGCTCGAGCCGGCGGCACAGCGGCGGCAGGAGACGCGCGAGCACGGCGCCGAGCGCTTCGGGAACCATCAGCGGCTCGGCGAAGTCGCGGCGCACGGAATAGGAGGTCGGCGGCCGGCGCGGCGCGATCGGCTCCTCGGCCCGGCCGAAGACGCGGTCGAGCTGACGCAAGAGATCCGCGCCGAAACGCGCGGCGAGCGCGGCGCGGGGCAGGGCGGCGAGATCGGCGATCCGGCGGAGGCCGAGCCGGCGCAGCGTCTCGGCGGTGGCGGCCGGAAGGCGCAGCGCCTCGACCGGCAGCGGGCCGAGCATGGCCTCGTCCGAGGCCAGGATCACCGGCGCCCCGGCCGGCCGGAACCGGCTCCAGGCCCAGGCCGCGCCGGGCGATCCGGCCAGGGCCAGCCGCGCCGCGAGCCCGGACCGGGCCAGATGGCGTTCGAGATCGGCCAGCAGCCCGGCTTCGCCGCCGCGAAGATGCGCGCAGCCGGTCACGTCGAGGAACAGCCCTGCCTCGCCGGGGCCCACGGCCGGGTCGAGGCCGGCCCAGGGGGTGAAACGCCCGCACCAATCGGCAAGCCGCTCCAGCGCCTGCCGGTCCCGGGCCGGGTCCGCCTCGCGGGTCAGCAGGTGGGGGTAAAGCGCGCGCGCGTCGGCGACCGCTTGCCCGGGCCGGATGCCAAGCTGCTCGGCCGCCGGGTCGGTTGCCATAATCCAGCTTCGGCCATTATCATGTCGTATGATAGCCAGTGGATATTCTTCTTTTTTATATAAATATTTGATCGATATATTTGCGGTAAAACTGCGCATCCAGATCGAGACAATCCGGCGCTCTGGGCGCAGCCGCGCCAGCAGATCGGCGTAAACAGTCATCGGGCCGGAAACGCCGGCCTTCGCGGTCATTCGCCGCCGTCTTGCGGCATCGGCCAATGGCCGGGCCGGCCGTTGCGGCAGCGGAACAGCGTCAGCGACCAGCCGCCAGCACAGGAGGCGGCACGCCAGCGGGTGACGGCGGCACTCGGGTCGCCCCCGAACCGGGCGGGCCGCAGCAGAATGAGCGTGCTCCCGGTCTCGGCAGTCGCCAATTGAAGACGCCGGCTGACCGCAAAATCGAGTTCTCCTATTTCCGCAAATAAATACGATAATGAATTGGATTTAATGCCTTCCTCGCATGTGTATAAAACTTCATCGGATGTTTGGCAGCGCGCGATAAGCACCTGCGCGGGGTCGACGCCGGCGGACAGCAGGCCAGGGCCGAACAGGTCGGTCCTGCAGCTTGCCCATAACACGGTGTGCCCGGGTGCCCGGCCCTGGAAGCGGGCCATGAGGCGGGTGGCGAATGCCATCGCGGCGCCATCGGCGGGATCGGGCGAATGGATCTCGTGCAGCGCCCCTTCGAGCAGGCCGCCGCCCGGCAAAGCGGCATCGACCGCCGGCCAGCCGGTCGGGCAGTGGCGGGCCGTCCCGGCCGGGGAAAATCCCTCGAGACGCGCGACCTCGGCGCGAAGCTGCTGCAGCGACATGATCTCATTATGTTCTATAAATGTTTCTGATTTAGTCCGATGAGCCCGGACGATCAAGATGAAAATTGGGAAGAGCGCGGCCTGCGCTACAGTCGGCCGGCACAAGGGGGAAACCATGCGTATCGCGCTCGTCAATCCGAACACCGCGGCCGACACCACGGCCGCGTTTGCCGCCATCGCCCGCGACGCGGCCGGGCCGGGCACGGACATCGTGCCGATCACCGGCGCCTTCGGCGCAAAACTGATGCTGACGTCGGCGGAATACGAAATCGGCACCCATGCGGCGCTCGCGGCCCTCGCCGAACACGCGCCGGGGTGCGATGCCGCCATCGTCGCCGCGTTCGGAGATTTCGGCGTGGCCGCGGCCCGCGATCTCTTCCGCATCCCGGTGCTGAGCATGGCCGAAGCGGCCCTGAAAGCCGCGGGCCTCGCCGGCCAGCCCTTCGCGATGATCACGATCGCCAAGAGCGCGGTGCCGCGCATGTGGGCGCTGGCCAAGGCGCACGGCGTCGCCGACCGGATCACGGATATCCACGTGCTGGAGCCGATGGCCGACGCGGATGCCTATGCGCGGCGCACGCTCGAATTCTGCGCGACGCTGGCCGCCGGCGATGCGGGCGAACTGGTCGTGCTGTCCGGCCCTCCGCTCTCGGCGCTGTATCCGCGGCTCAAGGGCAAGACGGCGCTGCCGCTGATCGAAGGCGCCGCCGCCGCGGTGCGTCTGCTCGAAGCCGTCGTCGGACTGGGCGTGAAGCCGGTGGCGCGGCCCGAGCGCGAACCGATGATCGCGCCGGAGCTCAGCGGGATTCCCGCGCCCCTGGCCGAAGCGATCCGCCGCCGCAGCCGGCGCGGCCTTTCCTGAGCCGCGCCGGACGGAATGCGGGCGCGCTCAGGCCGCCTGCGCGACGCCGCGCTTCTTCAGCATCTTGACGCCGCCGAAGAGCGCCATGATCGCGCCGACGCCGCCGAGAACGCCGAGCACCGCGAACTTGCCGCCGGCCTCGTAGGCCAGCTTGACCAGCGAGTGGACGCGGCGCGTGCCGCCCTGCGTCTCCATCGCCGCGAGATCGTAGAATTCGTAAACGCCGAGACCGATCACGGCGAGGCCGAAAAGGACGAGAACGATGTTCTGGCGCATGGCGCGACGCTCCTGGGGTTCGAAATCGGGAGCGCGGAGATACGGCATCCGCGCCGGGCGCGCTGTGAAGACGGTCACAGGGGCGCACGGCCGGCGGCCGAAATAGCACTTGATTCGCGCGGTGCGCGCCCACAGATGATCGCGCTTCGCAAAGCGCACGGGCCGGAGGCGTCAGGTGAAGATCGGCGGCAAGCACTATCGCAGCGTCTGGGTCGAGACCGACGGCTGGTCCGTCGGAATCATCGATCAGACCAAGCTGCCGCACGAATTCGCGCTGCTGCGCCTCGCCAGCGCCGACGATTGCGCGCGCGCGATCAAGACGATGCAGACGCGCGGCGCGCCGCTGATCGGCGCCGTCGCCGCCTACGGACTGTGCATGGCGTTGCGCGCCGATTCGTCCGACGAAGCGCTCGATCGTGCGCATGCGATGCTGCTCGCGCAGCGGCCGACCGCCGTGAATCTGCGCTGGGCGCTCGACGCCGTGCGCGACGCCGTGCGCAACCAGCCGCGCGGCGAGCGCGTCGCCGCCGCCTACGCGAAGGCCAAGGAGATCTGCGACGACGATGCCGCGACCTGCGAGGCGATCGGCGAGCACGGGCTCAAGCTGTTCGAGCAGGCCTGGGCGAAAAAGGGCGGCCGCGGAAAACTCGAAGTGCTCACGCACTGCAACGCCGGCTGGCTCGCGACGGTCGATTGGGGCACCGCGCTCGCGCCGATCTACAAGGCGCACGACAAGGGCATCCCGATCCATGTCTGGGTCGACGAGACGCGGCCGCGCAACCAGGGCGCCTCGCTCACCGCCTGGGAGCTCGGTCAGCACGGCGTCGACCACACCGTCATCGTCGACAATGCCGGCGGGCACCTGATGCAGCACGGCAAGGTCGATTTCTGCATCGTCGGCACCGATCGCGTCACGGCGAATGGCGACGTGTGCAACAAGATCGGCACCTATCTCAAAGCGCTCGCCGCCAAGGACAACGGCGTGCCGTTCTATGTCGGCCTGCCGCACAGCACGATCGACTGGACGCTCGACGACGGCATGAAGATTCCGATCGAGGAGCGCGAGGCCGAGGAGGTGACGGAGATCGCCGGGCGCGCGCCCGGCGGCGGCGTGACGCGGGTGCGCGTGACGCCGGCCGGCAGCGCCGCCGCGAATTACGGATTCGACGTGACCCCGGCGCGGCTGGTGACGGCGCTGATCACCGAGCGCGGCGTCTGCCCGGCGACGCGCGCGGGGCTGCGCGCGCTCTACGACGGCCACGCGAAACCGTGAGGAGCGGGCGGGCGAGATGGACATGACCGAA
>CAZUYG010000187.1:0-6697 GCA_964624265.1 uncultured Candidatus Odyssella sp. | reverse complement strand
GGTGAGCAGCTCGTGGCGGATCAGGGTGTGCGGCGTCTGCTGCTCGAACATCTCGTAGTCCTGGTCGAGCACGCCGCCCGAGGCGTCGATCATGCCGATGTGGTCGTAGCCGTCGGCGCCGTTCATGGCGCCCGAGCCCCCCTTCATCCCCATGAACATGATGTCGACATAAGACTCGCCCTTTTCCGGGTCGCTTCCGGCGGTGAGCGAGCACAGGAGATTGTTCCAGCCGGCGGTGACCCGGTCGGGCAGCACCGGCGCGAGCGCGCGCTGGATCGCATCGGCGTTGGGCGGACAGAGATGATTGCCGAACGTGGTCGCAGCCGGATAGCCGGCGTTGAGGATCGTGCCCTCGGGAACCACGATTTCGAGCGGCTCGAGCATCCCTTCATTGTGCGGGATGTCCGGATTGATCATCTGCAGGAACGTAAGCGCGGTAGCCGACGCGCTTGAGGTGTAGGTGCCGTTGACGAAGCCGTTGGTGCGCGGATCGGTGCGCGAATAATCGAACTTGATGGCGCGGTCCTTGACCGTCACGTCCACGCGAATGGTGTACTTGGAATCCTTGTTCTTGCCGTCGTAGTAGACGTAACCCTCGCCTGAATAGGTGCCGTTCGGGATCGCGGCGATCTCGGCCTCCATCATCCTGCGCGTGGCCGCGAACAGCGCCCGGGTGTGGCGCTCGACCAACTCAATCCCGTATTTCTCGAGCAATGCCGTGAAGCGCCGCGCTCCCACCTCGGTGGCGCCCATCTCCGCGCGCATGTCTTCCTGGACGATGTCGTAGCGCACGTTCGCGAAGATGAGGTCCCAGACGTCCCGGCGGAGCTTGCCGCGCTCGCAAACCTTCACCGGAGGAATGCGGATGCCCTCCTGCCAGACCTCGGTGGCGTTGGGGTTGTAGCCGCCGGCGACGTTGCCGCCGATGTCGGCCTGGTGGCCCTTGGCGGCGGTCCAGGCGACGAGCTTATCGGCGAAGAAGACCGGCCGGAAAACGGCGACATCGTTGTTCTGGTTGCCCATCGAGAAGACGTCGTTGTGGAAGATGACGTCGCCCGGATGAATGTCGTCGCCGAAATAGTCGATGATGTACTTGCACACCGGCGCGAGCGAAAAGGCGAGGATCGGAAGATTCTCGGTTTGCTCGAGCATGCGGCCCCGTCCGTCGTAGAGGCCGGTGACGAAATCCTTGGCTTCGCAAAGGATCGGCGAGCGCGCGGTGCGCTCGATCGAGATGCTCATCTCGTCGGTGATCGCTTTGAACGCGCGCCCCAACACCGACAGCAGGATGGGATCGATTCCGCCGTTTGCCGTCATGACGCTACTCGGAACGCGGATCGGACGAGATCGGACTGGCCTTTGCGGTAGGCGGCGAACGAGCCGTACGCATCGCAGACGCAGTCGTAGGACGAACTGACGAGGAACGACGTGTTCACCTGTTCGATGACGGCCGGGCCGGCGATGCGATTGCCAAACTGGATCCGGTCTCCATCGTAGACAGGCACTGTCTGCACCCGGCCGGATTCGGGGAGAACGATACGCCGTTCGCCCTTGAGCGCCGGGGAAGGGTCTTCGCCGGCGCGCTCGAGCTTGCGATACGCGGGTTTGTCCGTGATGCCGATCGCCTGCACGCGGACGTTTATGATCTCGATCGGCGTGCCGTGGTCTTCGAGCGAATAGCCGTAGAGGCGATTGTGTTCGGCGTGGAACGCATTGCGGATGCGGCCGATTTCGCCGCGCTGAAGCGCCTCGGGCGGCACCGGAAACGTCACCTCGTGATATTGTCTGGCGTAGCGGCAGTCGAAGTGGAGATTGATGCGCCGCCGGTCGTCCGCGATGTGTTCGCATGCGAGCTGCGCGGCGCCCTCCGTCGTCATTTCGTCGACGAGCCGCTGGATGCGCGGTATTTCGGCGGCGTCGAGTCGGCCGACGCAGCTACGAACGAAGTCGTGCTTCAGATCGCTCATCAGCATGCCCGCCGCGCAGAAGATTGAGGATTCACGGGGCACGATCAGCACCGGCAGCTCGAGCTCCCGGCCGATCATGCAGGCATGAAGCGGCCCGGCGCCGCCGGCCACGATCATCGGGAATTCGCGCGGATCGAAGCCGCGCTTGATCGTTACCTCTCGCACGCCTTGCGCCATGTTCGTGTTGATCACGCGATACATGCCGAGCGCCGCCTCTTCGATCGAAAGGCCGAGCGGCTTCGCGATATGGCGCTCGATCGCGCGGCGCGCCCCATCGCGATTGAGTCTGATGCGCCCGCCGGCGAAGAAGTCGGGATCGAGGTATCCGAGCACCAGATCGGCATCGGTGCAGGCCGGCAGCTCGCCGCCGCGCCCGTAGCAGACCGGGCCCGGCGCGGCGCCGGCGCTTTGCGGCCCCATGCGCAGCAGTCCGCCTTCGTCGATCCAACCGATCGAGCCGCCGCCGGCACCGATCGTGACGATGTCGAGCGAGGGCATCGCGACGCGATAGCGATTGATCTCGCTTTCATGGGTCGTGACCGGCACACCATTCCGCACCAGCGCGGCATCGAAGCTCGTGCCGCCCATATCGACAGTGACGCAGCTTCGGTGCCCATGGACCTCGGCGTAGCGGGCGCCCGCGACCGGCGCCGCCGCGGGCCCCGAGAGCAGAGTCATCACGGCCGTCCGTTGCGCCACCTCGGGCAACACGATGCCGCCGTTCGACTGCATGATCAGCAGTATGCCGCCGAACTCGATCGCGGCGAGGCGGGCCGTGAGGCTTTCGAGATAGCGGCTGAGCTTCGGGCCCGTGTAGGAGTTGAGGACGGTCGTGCTGAGGCGGTTGTAGAACCGGATCGACGGCAAGAGTTCGCTCGACACAGTGAGGTAGGCGTCCGGCATCGCCGCGCGCACGATTTCAGCCGCAGTCCGCTCGTGCGCGGAATCGGCGAACGCATTCATGAAACAGATGGCGACCGCCTCGACGCCATCCGCCTTGAAGGCCGCGACGGCCTCGCGCACGTCGTCGAGCGATAGCGGATCGAGCTCGCGCCCGTGCCGGTCGAGCCGGCCGCGAACCGGCCGGCGCCGGTAACGCGGCACCAGCGGCGAGACATTTGCGTAACGGTTGTTGTAGCGCTCTTCGCGTAAGCCGCGCCGCATTTCGAGGGCGTCGCGCAGTCCCTCGGTGGTGATCAGGCCCGTTCGCGCGCCGGTGAGCGTCAGCGTCGCGTTCGTGGTGACCGTCGTGCCGTGGACGATCACGTCGATCATGGGCCCAAGAGCCTCAACTGTCATGCCGAGGCTGGCCGCGATTTCACGCAGTCCGTTGAGGAGACCAATAGAAGGATCTTCGGGCGTGGATAGAGCCTTGAAAGCCGCTGGCTCGCCCGCTTCACGGACCAGGAGGAAGTCCGTGAATGTGCCTCCGACGTCGATGCCGATCTTGAGCGTCATCGATCCATCAATCCGCCAAGCCGAGGGACTTCTGCGCCGATGCGCAAAAGGGGCCGAGCGTCTCTTGGCAATATCGAACGCTATCGCGGCGATTGATCAACAATCTTTGACATGGATCAAAAATTCGCGGCGCCGCGTGCGGCTGTTTGTACCAAATCTTGCGCCAAGTTTCGGATTTCGCACCTGTTTGCCTTTGTGGAGCCTGCTACCCGGAGCCGAGTTGATGGGGAACGCAGGAGACGAGTCTTGAAACGATCGGCAGATGGCGTGCGGAACCCGAAGATCACGCTGGATTGTCGAATATAAGATCATTCACGTTCCGTATAATCGATTATGCGCGCTCATTTCCGCATCTGTGCTGATCCTGACCTCCTGGCACGCATGGCAATATGTCCGGTCAATTTTGCATGAACCATTTGCTCTGCGCCTGAGGGACAGCCGGTGAGATCCGGCTGAAGAAGGGCTTGCTCACGCCAAGCCAGGTGCATTCGGACTATCCGCCCGCACCCGCCTCACTGGACCGCCAAGCGAGAGCGCCAGGAGTGCCGCGGCAAGACACAGAGTGAACGCCACCCACCACATCTCCTGATATCGGGCAAACAGCTCATAGAGCCAACCGCCCATCTGCGCCCCGGCGGCGGCACCAACGGAGTGTGCGCTGAAGAGCAGGCCGAGGCTGAGACCCATGATCCGCACACCGATCCGCTGAGCGACGATCGCGGCAACGACGGGCAGGGTTGCGTAATTGATGAGACCGAAAAGGGAAGCGAAAATGATCAGGAGCGGCAGGTCGCTCGCGACCGCCATCAGGGCGAGGAACAGAACCGCCCGAAGCGCGAACATCGCGGCCAGCAAATATGACGCGTGGGTGCGGTCGGCGAGCCAGCCGAACAGGATCAACCCAAGCAAGTTGCCGACGCCGAGCACGCCATAAGCCAACGTACTTTGCACCGGCGTAAAGCCACAAGCCGCGGTGTAGGGCAAGAAATGCACGTCGACCGCGCCGGCCGTAGTCAGCCCGCAAAGGAAGAATGCGACGAGCAAGGTCAGGAACACGCGATTGATGCAAAGTCCGCGCGCCCGATCGATGAAGCCGTCACCGATCACGCTGACCCGTGGCGGCGAATAAGGCGGTGGTCCGCGGAACAGCAGCAAGGCGAGCACGCCCAACGCCAAGATTGCGACGCCGAAGATAACGTAGACATCGCGCCATGCCAGCGAAGCCAGCAGAAGGCCCAAAAATGGCATGACGAGAATCTGCCCGCCGGAGCCGCCAGCCAGTGCGATGCCGGTCGCCAGTCCACGGCCGCGCTCGAAATACCCGGCAATCGCTGCGGAAACGATTGACATCGACATGCCACCGTTTCCTACGCCTCCAAGCAGCCCAAAAGCGAGCAGCAGCACTGTGGGCGATGCCGTGTTAGCGGTCGAGAGCAGCGCCACACTGACAAGGAAAAGCGCGCCACTATACGCAAAGCGCGGCCCTCGACGGTCGGTGACATGTCCCGCAATGGGAGAGCCGACGGCCATGAGGATCAACGCCAGCGCACTGACCGTAGAGACGAAAGGGCGCGACCAACCGGGGTCCCGTTCCCAAACCGGCATCATCAGGCCGAGAGAGGAGCGTGAGGCGAAGACAAGGCTGAGACTCAGGAAGCTGATCAGCACGACGAGCCAGGCACGCAGCTGCGGGCCCGGATCTACAATTGGGCTTTCTGATGAAGCCTGTTGGTGCATTTCGGAAATGCGCTCCGGCAACGGGCTCAAATCTCCCCTTCACCTAGCGTAGTTGGGTCGAGTGCCGGTGTCACTCGTGCGCGGTGACGTACGCTCATTTGAGGCGCCGATGGACAGCCGGCCATGCGAAATCCGATTATGCGCTCGGCCCTCAGCGAGATTGCTGCCCCTTGGACGCGAGAGGTGATAGTCAGAAGTCGACCTACGGACCGGTCCTCAGGCGACGACAGTAGGCGCTCGTTTCTTCATCGGATGCGCCGCAAACGTTAAATCCAGCCCAGAACCCACCTCCGACCATTAATAAGAACATGCATTTTCTTTTCGTTGTTTGCGTCGTCGGCTTCGCCTGCATGCTTTCGTGGCGCGTGGTGGATCCGATGCTGGGAGTCATGGCCAGCGATCTGGGCGTGACTTTCGGCGAAATGGCGCTGATTTCCTCCGCTTATAGCTTTCCTTTTGCCATCATGCAGCTGGTCTTCGGACCGATTGGCGATTCATTGGGCAAAGTGCGGATTATTCGCATTTCATTGGCCATGGTCGCACTGAGCCAATTCTTGATGGCGGTGGCACCCAGCTACGAAACAATCCTTATCGCGCGGGGAGTCGGTGGTGCATTTGCCGGAGGTCTCACTCCGGTTTCACTGGCTTTGATAGGCGATCGTATCGCACTGGGCGAAAGGCAGATTGCGCTCGGGCGCTTTCTTGTTGCCACGATCTTCGGCCAGCTGATGGGCGCTACCGCGGCTGGTTTCTTGGTCGATGTCGTCGGCTGGCAAATTGTGTTCGCGATCACGGGCGCAATGGTCGCCTGCACCTATGCCGTAACGCTGGTACTTCTCGAGGAGAAGAAGGGACCGCGTCCGCGGCTCAGTCTCGCGGGAACGCTCCACACCTATCGCTCCATCCTCACCAACCCTACCGCGCTACTCATCCTCGCCGCCTTAGTCTGCGAGGGTATTCTCGTTCTCAGCCTCATCCCCTTTGTCGGCGCGATGATCAGATCGCACGGCGCGGCAGGGCCGAGGGAGGCGGGAATTGTCATTGGCGCATTCGCGATCGGCGGCGTGTTGTTCGGCATCGTGGTACGGCATGTGCTGAGGCGGATTGGCCCATGGCACATGCTCAGGCTTGGCGCTGCACTCACCGGCGGCGCAATGATCGCGACTTACCTGCCTGTCGATTGGCTTGTCATCGCCGCCTTGCTCCTAGTTGCCGGCTTCGGCTTTTATATGGTGCACAGTACGATTCAAAATCGCGCGACCGAAATCTCCCCCGGTGCCCGCGGGGCGGGAATGTCAATCGCGGCTTTCTGTTTCTATTCGGGTCAGGGCATCGGACCGGCAATCGGGAGCTTGGTCGCAGCGCGGCTGGACTTTTCATTGCTGTTTGTAGGCGCCGGTGTCCTGACCATCGCGTTCGGCTTCATTGCCGCTTACTCGATCGGCCGACGTGTTCGGGGATAGCAGCCGAAACCCTGATGCCCAGAAAGTAACAGGCCGCTTCCGTTCCGAAACATCGATTATTCGGCCTCGCTG
>CAZUYG010000186.1:0-6713 GCA_964624265.1 uncultured Candidatus Odyssella sp. | reverse complement strand
GGCTTCGCCTCGCGCCCCTATCGCTGCGCGGCGAACCAGGCCTTCGTCGTCGCCGCGGGCAGCGGCACCAGCACGATCGACGGGCAGGAGTTCCGCTGGGGCTTCGGCGACACGTTCGTGGCGCCGTGCTGGAAGAGCGTCGCGCACCGCGCATCGGAAGACGCGCTGCTCGTCTCGATGTCCGACGAGCCGGTGATGCGCTTCTGCAAATACTGGCGCTTCGAGGCGCTGGCCTAGCGGCGCCGCGCCGCCCGCTACGTCGTTTCCGCCGCCTTCGTCTTCGGGCGGGGGGCGCGCGAGGGGCGCAGCGTCATGATCTGCGTGCCGGTCATCGTCAGCACCGTGTCCCCCTTCTGGTTCTTCACCGTGTAGGACACGCCGACATAGCCGCGATCGCCTTTCGACGAGAGCCGCGTGCTCGTCACCTCGGCCTCGACGAAGATCGTGTCGCCGGGCCGCACCGGTTTCAGCCAGCGCAGGTCCTGGATGCCCGGCGAGCCGATCGATCCGCCGTAGATGAAGCCGCTCTGCCAGAACAGGCGGAACGACAGCGAGGCGATCTGCCAGCCGCTCGCGATCAGGCCGCGGTAGAAGCCCTGCTCGGCCGCGATCTTGTCGATGTGGAGCGGCTGCGGATCGTAGCGCAGGCCGAAATCGATGATGTTGGCATCGGTGAGCGTGATGCCCTGCGTGACGACGCGGTCGCCCTCGGCGAAATCCTCGAAATAGCGCGGCTTCACTTCTTCTTGTCCTCCTGCTCGCTTCCGTTGCTTTCGCCGGCGGGCGCCGCGAACCGGCGCGCCGCCGCCGCGAACGCGGCCAGCCGGGCGGCGACGCGGCCGTTCACCGACTCGGGCGGATAGGCGCCGTCAGGGCCGGCGGCCCCCGCCGCGACGCCGGTCAGAATTTCGATTCCCTGGTCGATCGTCTCGACCGGATAGATCGCGAAGCGCCCGGCGCGCGCCGCCTCGACGACGTCGCGCCGCAGCATGAGATTCGCGACGTTGGAGGCCGGGATCAGCACGCCTTCGCCGCCCTTGAAGCCGCGCGCGGCGCACACGTCGAAGAAGCCCTCGATTTTCTCGTTGACGCCGCCGATCGCCTGCACCTGGCCGAACTGGTTGACCGAACCGGTGACGGCGAGGGCCTGCCTGATCGGAATTTCGGACAGCGCCGAAAGCAGCGCGTAAAGCTCCGTCGAGGAGGCGCTGTCGCCGTCGACGCCGCCATAGGATTGCTCGAAGACGAGAGTGGCGGTGAGCGCGAGCGGCCGGTCGGGCGCGAATTTCGCGCCGAGATAGCCGGCCAGGATCATCACGCCCTTGGTGTGCAACGGGCCGCCCAGCTCCACCCGCCGCTCGATGTCCACCACCTCGCCGCGCCCCACGCGCACGCGCGCCGTGATGCGCGAGGGCTTGCCAAACATGAAATTGCCGAGCTGCAGCACCGAAAGCCCGTTCACCTGACCGGCCTTGGCCCCTTCGGTGTCGATCAGCACGTGGCCGCGCAGGATCTGCTCCTGCATCGCCTCGCGGATGCGGTCGGCGCGGCGGATGCGCGAATCGATCGCCTGCTGCACGTGCGCGGCGTCGACATGCGCCTCGGCATCGTGCGTGGCCCCGGCCTCGCCCGCCCAATAATCCGCCTCGCGCAGCCAGTCGAGGATGTCGGCGAAGCGCGCGGAAAGTTTCGCGCTGTCTTCCACCAGGCGCGCGCTGTGCTCCAGCACGCGCGCCACCGCCGCCGCGGTGAAGGGCCGGAGCTTCTCGCGCCGCACGAGCTGCGCGATCAGCCGCGCGTAGCTGCGCACCGTCTCCGGGCCGTGGTCGATGCGGTCCGAAAGCTCCGCCTGCACCTTGAACAGCTCGGCGAATTCGTGGTCGTAGGCGGACAGCATGTAATAGATCATCGCCTCGCCCACGAGCACCACCTTGGTGTCGAGCGGGATCGGCTCGGGCTCGAGCGTCGAGATCGGCGCGTAGCCCATGCGCTGCGCGAGCGATTCGATCTTGATCTGGCGGGCCTGCAGCGCGCGCTTCAGCTCCTCGTAGGCGAAGGGCTGCAGCAGCAGCTTGCGTGCGTCGATGATGAGATAGCCGCCGTTCGCCTTGTGCAGCGTGCCCGACTTGATGAGCGTGAAATCGGTCACGAGCTGGCCGAACTGCGCGGCATGCTCGACGCGGCCGATGAGGCTCGGAACGCTCGGCAGGTCTTCGTAGACGACCGGCGCGCCCGGCGTGGAGCCGTTGTGGACGATGACGTTGACCTGATAGCGGCGGAACGGTGCCGGATCCTCGCCGCCGATCCCCTCGACGGTCATCATGCCGGGGCCGCGCTCGCCGCCGGCCGCCGCCGCTTTCAGGAAGCGCAGCACGTTCGTGACGAGATCGTCGCGCACCGCGTCGAGATAGGCGATCACGTCCGGAAACGCCGTGAATTCGCGTCGCAGCGGCGCAATGTGGTGGTCGACCACGCGCTGCGCGAGCTGCTGGTTGAGCGCGCGCAGCTTCTCGATCGATTCCTTCTGCCACGTTTGCGATTGGCGCAGCATCGTCTCGAGCCGGTCTTCCATCTCGCGCATCTGCGCCGCGATGGATTCGCGCTCGGCCTGCTCCAGCGCGTTGAACACCTCCGGCGGGATCGGCTTGCCGTGCCGCATCGGCACGAACACGAAGCCGGTCGGCGACTGGCCGAGCGCCAGGCCCTTCTTCTGCGCATCCTGGCGGATCGCCTGGAACGCCTGCTCGTGCCGCTCCTTGAGCTCGTTCTCGATCAGGTTGCGGCGCGCCTGGTGCTCCTCGGCCTCGAAGGCCGCGGGAATGGCGGCGCGCAGATCGTCCACCAGCCGCGCCATCGCGTCGCGAAACGGCAAGCCCTGGCCCGCCGGCAGCCGCAGCGCCCTGGGCTTGTGCGGCTCGGCGAAGTTGAAGATGTAGCACCAGTCGTCGGGCTTGAGCTCGGCCGCCGCGGCGCGCCGCAGGAATTCGCCGATCAGCGTGTAGCGCCCGGCGCCCTGCGGGCCGAGCACGAAGATGTTGTAGCCCTGCCGGCGGATGTCGATGCCGAAGCGCATCGCCTCCACGGCGCGCGGCTGCCCCAAAATCTCGTCGAGGTCGGGGATGTCGTCCGTCGTCTTGAAGCCGAGCGAAGCGGGGTCGCAGGTGCGAAAGAGCTTCTCCGGCGGCAGCGGTGCGGGAATGGCCATCGGTCAGTCTCGCCCTCTCGCTTCTTCCTCGCCGGCGGCTTCGATGGCTTCCATCGCCTCGTCGCTGTATCCGAAATGATGGCCGATTTCGTGCACCAGCGTGTTGCGGACCAGGTCGCGCAGATCGCAGCCATCTTCCTCCCAGGCCGCCAGCAGGGGCTGGCGGTAGAGGAAAACCATGCTTACGGGCGGCGCGATGTCGCCGGTGCTGCGCTCGGGCAGCGCGATGCCGTGGAACAGCCCCAGCAGGTCGTAGCGCGACGTGAATCCCATGTCGCGCAGCACGTCGTCGTCCGGCCATTCGGCCACCCGGATCACGACGCCTTCGATCTTCGACCGGAACGGCTCCGGCAGCGCGGCGAGCTCTTCGGCGGCGAGGGCATGGAAGTCCTCGAGCGACGGATCGTTCTCCGGCGGGATGTCCGCAGCGTAGAGCGGTTGGGCGGGCATGACGCAGCACTCATACCGCGCGCCATGGGATGGGCCAAGCACCGCGGCCCCGTGGCTTTTTCGCAACACCGATGCGCGAATCGCCGCCCCGCCGCATCCGGGGCGGGCCTGCGGCGGGGCCGGTCAAAATTCCGCCGGATTCCCTTCATAGGTCTGCAACCTCGCGCAAGCCGGGGGAACGGCATCGTTCCAGGGCTGGGGAGCCCAGGCCGAGCTCGCGCGAGCCGGAACGGGGTGGTTCCGGTGTGGCCGAGCGAACAGCGCCGGGAGGGAGCGGCATGGTCGCACGATTGGAGGGCACTGCCCGCCGGCAAGCGCTGGCGGGTCTCAAAGGCTGGAAGGAAGACGCGGCCCGGGACGCCATCTCGAAGGAGTTCCGGTTTGCGGATTTTAACCAAGCCTTTGCCTTTATGACCCAGGTTGCCCTCAAGGCCGAGCGGATGGACCACCATCCTGAATGGTCTAACGTCTATAACCGGGTGTCCGTGCTGCTTTCGACCCACGAGTGCGGGGGTTTGAGCCAGCGCGACATCGACCTCGCCCGGTTCATCGACACGCTCGCGGCCTGAACCGGATCGGTGCCATGACTCGCTCGTTCGCCTTCGCTCTCGCATGTTCGGCCCTGGGCCTTGCCGCACCCGCCGCGGCGCAGGACAAGCCGGACGCCGGCCTGCTCGGAAACACGATCGCGCCGCCGCTCAGCGTGCGCGCAATGCCGGCGGCACCCGACGTGCACAAGCTCTCGATCGGTCCGCTGTCCGCGCCGCTCCGCGACGCGGCCCTGGCGCCGTCCGAAAGCGCCGCCACGGCGTCCGCGGCCGATTCGGCCGAACGCCGCGCCAAATTCGGCGACGCCGAGACGAACTACCGCCTCGGGCTCAAGTATCTGGCCGGCGAGGGCGTCATGCGCGATTTCGTCGAGGCCTTCGCCCGCATCCGCCTCGCCGCCGAAGCCGGCCACCCGCGCGCCATTCCGCTGTTCTATTCGATGGGCGCCCGCCTCACCGCCGAAGAGCACGGCAAGGCCTTCCTCCGCACGCAGGAACTGCGCCCCGGCGTGCGCGTGCAGCGCTAGCGGCCCATCGCCGCCGGCCCCGGCAAGGGCGGAAGCGGCCCGCCCCAGCGAAGTGCCGCAAGCGCGCTTCCTTGTTATCGGCCGCCCGGCCGCCCTATATCTCCGCGCATGGAATCCGCCCTTCACCTGCCGGCCGAGGCGCCGGCCGCGCCGCCCCAGGATTTGGCCAAGCCCAGCCTGGTCGGGCTGACGCGCGACGAACTGGCGGCGGTGGTGCAGGGGCTCGGCGAGCCGGCCTTCCGCGTCAAGCAGCTCTGGCACTGGATCTATCACCGCGGCGCCACCGATTTCGCGGCGATGAGCAACATCTCGAAAGAAGTGCGCGCGCGCCTGGCGGAGCGCTACACGCTCACCCGCCCGCTGGCGGTCCACGCGCTCCAGTCGGTCGACGGCACGCGGAAATGGCTGCTGCGCTTCGGCGACGGCAAGGAAGCCGAGTGCGTGCACATCCCGGAAGAGGATCGCGGCACCGTCTGCATCTCGTCGCAGGTCGGCTGCGCGCTCACCTGCAAATTCTGCCACACCGGCACGCAGCGTCTCGTGCGCAATCTCGCGGCGGCGGAGATCGTCGGCCAGCTCATGGTCGCGCGCGACGCGTTCGGCGAATGGCCCTCGCCGGCGGAAGACCGCGAGATCACCAACGTGGTGATGATGGGCATGGGCGAGCCGCTCTACAATTACGACAACGTGGCGGCGGCGCTGCGCGTGCTGATGGATCACGAAGGGCTCGCGATCTCGCGGCGCAAGATCACGCTCTCCACCGCCGGCGTGGTGCCGATGATCAAGCGCTGCGGCGAGGAGCTCGGCGTCAATCTCGCCGTCTCGCTGCACGCGGTGACGGACGAGCTGCGCGACGAGATCGTGCCGATCAACAAGAAATACCCGATCGCCGAGCTGCTCGCGGCCTGCCGCGACTATCCCGGCGTCAACAATGCACGCCGCATCACCTTCGAATACGTGATGCTGAAAGACGTGAACGACAGCCCCTCCGAGGCGCGCGAGCTGGTGCGCCTGCTGCGCGGCATTCCGGCCAAGGTGAACCTGATCCCGTTCAATCCCTGGCCCGGCGCGCCGTTCGAAACCTCGCCGCCCGATGCGGTCGAGCGCTTCGCAAACCTCGTCCACGAAGGCGGCCTCGTCGGCACCGTGCGCACGCCGCGCGGCCGCGACATCTTCGCCGCCTGCGGCCAGTTGAAGAGCGCCAGCGAGCGGGCGCGCAAGGCGCGCGCGATACCGCTGGCCTAGTGCTCGGAGCGGCGGCGTCGCGCTCTACGGATTCCCGCCTGCCTTGTCGGAACGCTCGGCCGCGTTGATCACGCGTAGCAGGAGATCCTGGAGCGTCTGCCGCTCGCGGTCCGACAGCGGCGCCATGACGCGATTTTGGGCCAGTCCGATGGCCGGTCGCAGCTTTTCGAGAAGGGCCGAGCCGCGCCGCGTGGCTTGAAGCCGCCGCGTGCGGGTGCGGCCGTTCCCCGCCACGGAGGCTATCAGCCCCAGTCGCAGCAAGCGATCGACGACACCCAGGGCACTCTTCTCGTCGAGTCCCAGCCGCTGCCGCAGTCCGCGCGGCTCGATGCCCGGCGCATCGTGAACGGAGGCGAGCCCGGCGAACTCGACCGGAGTCAGGCGCGCGCGCTTGGTGACGTCCGACATCGCGGCGTGGCAGAGAGCGTGGAACCGGCGCGCGAGGTGCGCTTCCTGGCGCCGATGAACCGCCGGAATTGCCGGCAGCGTCCGCGGGTCCGATGCGCGCACGAGATAGGCGCGAATCGGCGTATCGAGATTTTTCACGCGCTGCGGCCCGAGATCGTCGTAGGTGAGCGGCAGCTGCCTCTGCACGAACTGGAGGGCGGTTTCGGACAGGCATACCGAATCCGGCTCCGCCAGGCTTTGCAGCCGCGCGGCGACGTTCACGCCGTCTCCCAGCAGGTCGCCGTCCTTCACGACGACTTCGCCGACGTGAAGCCCGATTCGAAACCGTAC
>CAZUYG010000185.1:0-6716 GCA_964624265.1 uncultured Candidatus Odyssella sp. | reverse complement strand
CGGACCGGCCGATCGTCCTCGTCAGTCCGCCGGGCGCCGCCGCCTATCTTGGCGTCGGCTTCTTCCGGGCGCTCGTCGATGAAGCGCGCGCCGAGTTTCCCGGAGCCGAAATCGAGGCGGTGATGGATTGCGGCGATGCGCCCGGCTTCGCGCTCTCGGCGCTGCGCATGGGCTTCGCCGCGATCGTCTTGCGCGGCGAGCCGCGCGCCCGCGCCCGCGTCGCCGCCATTGCGCGCGCCGCCGGTGCGCGCCTGCTCAAACGGGCCCCGCGCCGCTGAGCAGGCGGGCAAGGCTTGGGCGCTCGCCGGGCGATACGGGTCTTCGACCGCATCCCGTTGCAATGAAAGGGGCGCCGGTTTAATCATCGCGCCACCCGCCGCCGCCCGCGGCCGGACCATCCCCCGCGCGAGTTCTGGAGCCATGAAGATCACGCCCCGCGTCAAGCGTATCCTCGACAACTACGAAAGCGATAATCCCGGCACCAAGGCCAATCTCGCGCGCATCCTGATGCAGGGCCGGCTCGCCGGCACCGGCAAGCTCGTGATCCTGCCGGTCGATCAAGGCTTCGAGCACGGTCCGGCGCGCAGTTTCGCGCCCAATCCCGCCGGCTACGATCCGCACTACCATTTCCAGCTGGCGATCGATGCCGGGCTTTCGGCCTACGCTTCGGTGCTCGGCATGATCGAGGCGGGGGCCGGTACGTTCGCGGGCCAGATCCCGACGATCCTCAAGGTCAACAGCGCGAACTCGCATTCGACGCAGAAGGACCAAGCCGTCACGGCCTCGGTCAAGGACGCGCTGCGGCTCGGCTGCTCGGCGATCGGCTTCACGATCTATCCGGGATCGGACGATCAGTACGGCATGTTCGAGGAAATCCGTGCGATGTCGGAGGAGGCCAAGGCGAACGGCCTCGCGGTCGTGATCTGGTCCTACCCGCGCGGCGGCAAGCTTTCGAAGGACGGCGAGACGGCGATCGACGTGACCGCCTATGCCGCGCACATCGCCGCGATGCTCGGCGCGCACATCATCAAGGTGAAGCCGCCCACGGCCTTCATCGAGCAGGCCGAGGCCAAGGCGGTCTACGAGAAGCAGAAGATCGACGTCTCGTCGCTCTCGGCGCGCATCGCGCATGTCGTGCAGAGCTGCTTCAACGGCCGCCGCATCGTCGTGTTCTCCGGCGGCGCCGCCACGGGCGAGAAAGAGATCCTCGACGAGGTGCGCGAGCTGAACAAGGGCGGCGCCAACGGCTCGATCATGGGCCGCAATGCATTCCAGCGTCCGCGCGAAGAGGCGCTGAAGCTCCTCGACGGCATCATCAAGATCTACAAGGGCCAAGAAGGCTGACGTGGAGCGCGACGACGACAATCGCTGCCGCCTCTATCTCGTCACCCCGCCCGCATTCGATCCCGAGGCTTTCCGGCGCGAACTCGAAGCCGCCCTCGGCGGCGGCGATGTCGCCTGCCTTCAGCTCCGCCTCAAGGGCGTGAACGACGATGCGGTGCGCCGCGCGGCGCGCGCGCTGATGCCGCTCTGCCACGCGCACGGCGTCGCGTTCATCGTCAACGACCGCCCCGATCTCGCCGCCGAACTCGGCGCCGACGGGGTTCATGTCGGACAGGAGGACGCGGACTACGCGAGCGCGCGTGCCGCGATGGGCTCGGCCGGCATCGTCGGCGTCACCTGCCACAATTCGAAGCACCTCGCCTACGAAGCGGCGGAGCGCGGGGCCGACTACGTGGCGTTCGGCGCGTTCTTCCCGACCGCGACGAAGGAACCCAAGACGCGCGCCGACGTGGAGCTGCTGCGCGACTGGTCGATGTCGATGACCGTGCCCTGCGTCGCCATCGGCGGCATCACGGTGGAGAATTGCGCGCCGCTCGTCGAGGCAGGCGCCGACTTTCTCGCCGTCGTGAACGGTGTGTGGGGTCATCCCGCGGGGCCGGCCGCCGCCGTCGCCGCGTTCAACGAGATTTTCGCGCGCACGCCGCGCGCGGATTAGCATCGCGCCCGGCGGGCGAGGAGAGGGAGATGGATTCGGTGCAGCAAGCGGCCGCGTGGGCGGGCTACGACGATGCGTTCGTGCTGGATATGCTCGCGACGCCGACTCCGTTCAACGTGCCCGGCATTTACGACACGCCGCTGACGCCGGAAATGGTCGCGAATGCGCGCCGTTCCGGCATCACCGCGGTCAACGCCACGCTGAGCCACATCAGTCATCAGTATTCGGCGTTCGAGGACGCGGTGCGCAATTTCGCCTATTGGGAGCGCGAGTTCGCCGCGCACCCACACGCGCTGACGAAGATCCGCAGCGTCGCCGACATCGAGGACGCGAAAGGCACCGGGCGCCTCGGCATCATCGCCGGCTTCCAGGACGGCACCGCGTTCGACGACCGCGCCGATCGCGTGGACCTGTTCTACCATCTCGGCCTCCGCATCTGTCAGTTCACCTACAACGGCCGCAATCTTCTCGCCGACGGCTGCGTCGAACCGGCCGATGCCGGGCTGTCGCGCCTCGGTCACGCCTGCATCGAGCGCATGAACGCGCTCGGCATCCTCGTCGATCTCAGCCATGTCGGTCTCAAGAGCTCGTGGGATGCGATCAAGGCGTCGAAGCAGCCGGTCGCGGTCACGCACAGCGGCGCGCGGGCGCTTGCCGATCACGCGCGCAACAAGCCGGACGATATGCTGAAGGCCATCGCCGATCGCGGCGGCGTCGTGGGCGCCTACATGATGGTGTATCTGCGCGAAGAGGGGCAGCCGCGCCTCGATGATTTCATGCGGCACCTCGAGCATCTGCTTCGCGTCTGCGGCGAGGATCACGTCGGTATCGGCACCGACCTGTCGACGACGCCGCTGGACCTCAATGACGAATTCCGCCGGCGCTGGCGCGAAGGCGTGTTGCTTCGCCGCCGGCTCGGCATCGGCGCCAAGGGCGAGAGCGAAGACGTCTTTGCCTACATTCCGGAGCTCAATACGCCGCGCCGTCTCGATCTGGTCGCCGCCGCGATGTCCCGCGCCGGTCATTCCGATGCGCGCATCGCGAAAGTGCTGGGCGGGAATTGGATGCGCCTGCTCGGCGACGTCTGGCGCGCCTGAACAGGCAGACGCCCGCCCAGAGACGCGCAAGAGCCGCGTATGCGGCCTTGGGTCTTGCGGAGCGCGAGGGGCCGTGCGAGTCCCTGTCTGTCCGTGAATGAGAGACCGAAGCGGGAGGAGTAGCCGATGGACGTTCGCGCCGCCGTTGCCGTTGCTGCCGGCAAGCCATTGCAGATCGAGACGGTCCAGCTCGATGGTCCGAAGGCCGGCGAGGTGCTGGTCGAAGTGAAGGCCACCGGCATCTGCCACACCGACGCGTTCACGCTGTCGGGCGACGATCCCGAAGGCCTGTTCCCCGCGATCCTCGGACACGAAGGCGCCGGCATCGTCGTCGACGTCGGCAAGGACGTGACGACGCTCAAGAAGGGCGATCACGTCATCCCGCTCTACACGCCCGAATGCCGGCAGTGCAAATCCTGCCTTTCGGGCAAGACGAATCTCTGCACCGCGATCCGCGCCACGCAGGGCAAGGGCCTGATGCCCGACGGGAGCAGCCGCTTCTCTATGGGCGGCAAGCCGGTGTTCCACTACATGGGCACGTCCACTTTCGCGAATTTCACCGTGCTGCCCGAGATCGCGCTGGCGAAGGTTCGCGAAGACGCGCCGTTCGACAAGATCTGCTACATCGGCTGCGGCGTTTCCACCGGCATCGGCGCGGTGATCTACACCGCGAAGGTCGAGCCGGGCGCGAACGTCGTCGTGTTCGGCCTCGGCGGCATCGGCCTCAACGTGATCCAGGGCGCGCGCATGGCCGGCGCCGACATGATCGTGGGTGTCGATCTCAATCCGAAGAAGGCCGAGCTCGCGAAGAAGTTCGGCATGACGCATTTCGTCAATCCCGCCGAGGTGAAGGGCGATCTCGTGCCCCATCTCGTCGAGCTGACGAAGGGCGGCGCCGACTACAGCTTCGAATGCATCGGCAACGTGAAGACGATGCGCCAGGCGCTCGAGTGCTGCCACCGCGGCTGGGGTGTCAGCGTCATCATCGGCGTGGCGGGCGCGGGTCAGGAGATCGCGACGCGCCCGTTCCAGCTCGTGACCGGCCGCGTGTGGAAGGGCTCGGCGTTCGGCGGCGTGAAGGGCCGGACGCAGGTGCCGAAGATCGTCGACTGGTACATGGACGGAAAGATCAACATCGACGATCTCATCACGCACACGATCCCGCTCGAGCGCATCAACGAAGGCTTCGATCTCATGCACGAGGGGTCGTCGATCCGCACGGTCGTCGTCTATTGATCGCATGACCAGCCCCGGCCAGACGGCTGCGGCGGGCGCGGCCGGCCCCGCGATGGCGCCGGCCTATCTCGCGCTGGCGGCGGCGGCGCTGTTCTGGGGCGGCAACTGGGTTCTGGCCCGCTGGATCCAGAACCAGTTTCCGCCGCAGACGCTGAGCCTGCTGCGCTGGGGGTCCGCGGCGCTGTTCCTGGCGCCGTTCGCGGTGGGGCCGACCTTGCGCGTCTGGGGCGACGTGCGCCGCGAGTGGAAGCGGCTCGCGATCCTGGGCGCGATCGGCGTCACCGGCTTCAGTTCGCTGTCCTACACCGGACTGTCTTTCACCACCTCGATCAACGGCTCGCTGCTCAACACGGCCGCGCCGGTCTTCATCCTGATACTCGCGGCGCTGGGCTTCGGCGAGCGCATTTCGATGGCCGAGGTGGCCGGCATCGCGGTCTCGATCGTCGGGGTCGCGGTCATCATCGCGCGCGGGTCGATCGAGACGGTGGCGGCGATGCAGGTCAACGCGGGCGACGCGATCGTCATGGTCGCGGTTCTGCTGTGGGCGGTCTACACCGTCTTGCTGCGCCGCTGGCGAATCAAGCTGCCGCCGATGGTGTTCCTGTTCACGACCATCGTGCTCTCGCTGCCGCTGCCGGTCGCGACGACGGTGCTCGAATATGCGCTCGGCGCGCCGGCCCCGGCGCCCGACACGGTCGGCCTGATCGCGATCGTCTATCTCGGCCTGTTTCCCTCGATCGCGGCCTATGCGTGCTGGAACTTCGGCGTCGGCCGCGCCGGCGCGGCGCGCGCCACGCTGTTCCAGTATCTCATCCCGGTGTTCGCCGCCGCTCTCGCCGTCGCGCTGCTCGGCGAGCAGGTGCGCCTGTTCCACGTTGCCGGCGCGGCGCTCATCGTCGGCGGCCTGCTGCTCGCGACGCGCGCGAAAGCGCGCTGAGCAGCGTCAGCCGAAAAACGGAACCGCCGCCACGAGCGCCACGGGCGCCACGAGCAGCGCCAGCGAAACATAGGCCAGCAGCCGCAACACGAGAGGACCGAGCCGCTCGAAGAGCGGGTCGTTCAGTTCGTCGCTCATCGCCGTCTCCATGAGGCAGCGCCACCGCGAGCGGCGACGGATGCCCTGTCCCTGGTGTCCATACGCGGACGGCCGGCTGATTCCGGCGCGCCCGATGGCGGGCGAGATGTATGCGAAAAACTGAGGCCGGACTGTGACCTGCTTCACCCGTTCACAGGTTCGTCAGCCGATTCTCGTCGACCGGCAAAACATCTCGGCGTTGCGGCAAAGCGTAGCGACGAAGCAGCCTCGCACTCTTTGAAAACCAATCGGTGAACGATAGGCGCACGCCTCGAAAGCGCAATTCCCTCAAGATTCAAAATCCGGCTGACGGGCGACTTCAGTTTCGTCCTCTAACACTGAAACGGCGAATACGAGCATAAGGGCCGCAACGATTACGGCTCCAATGAGAAGAAAGACAGGTCGGAAATCAGCTAGAGCTGTGAACGCTGTCTCGAAGTAGCTCTGCTTAATTGCGAGAACCGCAGTCGGAACCGCAATGATCCCTGCGTAGAGCCACGTGATGACATTACGTGCATTGCGCCCCGCCTCAAGACGAACAACCCATATAATGTACAAAAGTGTAAGTACTATGGAGGTGACGAATTGAATCCAGAATGCTTCGTATCCGCGTAAGTGAGAAAGATCCCGATACCATAGGTTCCACTCAGCCAGCGCGCGAAATGGAAACCAAGTCATTATGATGGCCAGACTCGCGATTAGTGGATAAATCACCTTGCCGGAGAAGCGCGGCATATGGACAAATAGAAACAGTGAGTAGAATAGAAAGAGGGCGATGAACTCAATCAGTGCGAAATTCAATAATGCAGCGGCATGTGCAATTGGCGAACGCTGAAACTTGCCGCGAACGTCGGCTTCGGTGGGGTGTGCTGGGCTTGGAAATAGCTGCTCCAGCAGTGCACAGTAATACGCAATGTATTTTATCTGTCCTGCCCGAGCTTTCGCACTTTGAAACTGATCCGTGCTTTCCCTTCTCACTGCAACCTCTGGCACTAATCTCCAGCGCGGGTTCTTAAGACACTCCTGCGCGAATCTTTCGACATTACTGGGCTGCAGCGAGTTGAATTCGGTCTTGCAGTTATCCTTGAGCGGTCTCCTCAAGCAGGCGTCAGCTCTTAGCGCGACATCGCGCGCGGGGTTGAGAATGCGATCAGGTGTTGGCACTCCCATCGCGTCGTCGCGTACTGCAAACACGATTCCAACTGAAAATGTGGCAAAAACTCCGATCCACAACCAACGCACGGTTGGGCGAACGGCACGTATCGCGTTGAAGTCGATACAGCAGATTAACAAAGCCACGCCGGTCGGC
>CAZUYG010000184.1:0-6730 GCA_964624265.1 uncultured Candidatus Odyssella sp. | reverse complement strand
GCCGCCGGAAACGCGCGGCGCGAAGGGCTTGCGGCGCGCGGAAGATGGCGGGCACGGAGCGGCGCGTCAACCGCACGCCGCGCCGCGCGGCCGTGCCGGGCATGGGCTGTGGAGAAACGGTCCGCGGGCACGCCGGTTGTAGACCGGCCGGGCTGATTCGCGCCCAAAAGGCGCTAACGTTGCACCAGCCGCTCCCCGTCGATCGAAGAGGGCGGTCCGCTCGCGAGCCGGAACCGCAGGTCGGCGCCGTCGCGCAGCACCGCGTAGCATTGCTTGCGGCCGCCGCGCGAGGTGGTGAACTGATAGCAGAATTGATCTCCCTCGATCGACCAGACGCCGACGTCGCGGGCGTAGCCGCCGCCGCTGCACGCTGTGCTGGTTCCGTCGCGCCTGTGCATGGTGCAACGGAAGATGATCGAGCGGTCGGGCCGGACGAAGATGTCGATATTGGCGTATGCGCCGTCGGAGCGCGTGACCATGCCGGTGGGGTAGTCGGGATCGCCCACCGGCACGCGGCGCGTGGTGGCGCGAAACGTCTTGCCGACCAGGACCGCCTCGATGTCCGAAGCTTTCAGGGCTGGCGGCGCCTCGCCGATCGCCGGTGCGTTCAACGCTCCGGCCAGCACCAGCGTCGCGAGCGCAGCGCGCCAAGAATGGGCTGCAAAGCGCGCCGGGGCCGCCGTCACCGTACGAACATCACGCCGGCGAGCAGACCGGGCCCGGACAACACGAGCTGTCCGCCGGTTCCCGAAACCGTGTAGCAAGTGCGATCGGCCAGATTGATCACGGCCGACGACAGGCACAGCGACGTGCCGTTGAGCGACCACGAGCCGGTGCCGTTCGCCTGCCCGAAGCAGGCGCCCTGCCCGCCATCGGCCAGCTCGGCGACGCAAGACACGCCCATCACGCCGCCGGCCGCGAATTGAAGATGGATGCGCATGACGACGCGCCGCTCGGGCGAGAGGCGCGAAATCGTGCCGGTGCGGCCGGCAAGCTGCATCGCGCCGCCGCGCTGAGGCTCGGTCCCGTGACCGTCCGACGGCTTGTCTTCCTGCAACGCGAACGACGCACGCCGGAAATCCGGCCCCTTGCCCGGGCCGGCGGCACCGCTGCGGATCCGGGCGGGCGCGACGCCGCGCTGTGCCGCGAGACGGACGGTGTTGCGGCACCGCTCCGCCGCAAGACGCTGGCCCGCGGCGGCGCTGGCGACCTCGAGCTGATCGTAGCCGCAGAGCACGACCAAATTGCGCTCCTGCGCCTTCGCGGCGGCCGCGGCGCGGCCGATCACGTCCGACGCCGCCGCGGACAATTCGGCCTTGCCGAACGCAAAGAACGAGACCCCCCGGCTGCGGCGGTCGTCGTATGCGGAATCGCGGACGACGTCGCGCGTCTTGGCGCGCTGCTCGTCGTCGCTCTCGGTATGAGGCTTTCTCCGCTCGGCCTCTTCCTTTTTCTTCCGTTCTTCCTCTGCCCGCGCGTGTTCCGCCTCGGCCTTCTTGCGCGCCGCCTCGTATTCGCGCCGCGCGGCCGCAATCTCCGACGATGCCGGTTCCAGCGTCGCGGCTTCCGTCAGCAGCTTGTCGGCCTCGTCAATCTTGCCGGCGCGGATCAGGCCGCGCGCCTCCTTCACCAGCGCGCCGGCACGCGCGGCCGCCGCCTTGTCGAGTTCGCGCTTGAACGCATCGAGCGACCGCGACGCCGCCGCGACCGACGGCGCACCGGCGGAAATATCGCCCGCCTCCTTGAGCAGCGCCTGCGCTTCGGCAGAAAGCCGCCGCGCGTCGCCGAATCCGTTGGCCTTCAGCGCCGCCCGCGCCTGCTCGACGCGCTGGCCGGCGAGCCGCGCCAGGGTTTCCGCCTGGATGCGCTTGCGCTCGGCCTCGTCGCGCGCCTTGCGCTCCGCCTCGCCTTTCACGTCGGCATCCTTCTTCCGCTCGGCATCCGCCGCGGCACGTTCGATCTCGGCAAGCCGGATTTTCGCGAGTTCGGCGAAGGCGCCCTGCGGATAGCGCTGCAGGTAGGCTTTGAAATCCGCGGCGTTGTGGCTGTCGCGAATTGAATTCCAGAACGTCACTTCGACGTCGGGTACCGCCGGCGCCGCGGCCATCAGATAGATTTGACGAGTCAGCGACGCCGATTCCCACGGCACCTGCTGGCCCTTCGTCGTCTCGATCACGGCCGCGCGCACCTGGGAGATCATATGGCGCACCTCGAGGCCCGGCTGCTCGATGTGCTTGAGCAGCGCCTCGGTGAAGGGGCTGTTCTTCTCCTTGCCGTCCAGCGCCACGTTGCCGGGATTGGTTGCGTAGACGATCAGCGTGTCGTTGATGCCGCGCATCTCGGCGAGGCCGCGTCCGATGCCGGTCGAGCGCGTGCCCATGCCCCGCGCCAGCGTGCGGGCGAGCGGGTTGTCGCGGCAGGAATCGAGAATGACGATGTTGGTTTGCGGCGTCTTCTCCATCAGCTGCTGAACGAAGTCGAACGCCACGGCCTGGAAGTCGAGATCGCGCTCGCGCTCGAGCTTGGCATCGATGGGAACGATGTAGTTGCGGCCGTTCACCTGCAGGCCGTGGCCGGCATAGAAGAACAGCGCCACGTCTTCCTTGCCGAAGCCGTCGAGCTTTTCCGAAAGCTCGCGCAGCGCGCGCCGCGTGGCAACCTCGTCGAGATCGAGGCCTTCGATGACATCGAATTTGAGCCGCTTCAGCGAGGCGACGACACCGGCGGCGTCGTTCTTGGGATTGGCGAGCGTCGGCGCATGCTTGTAGGCGCTGTTGCCGATCACGAGCGCCACGCGCTTTTCGGCGAACGCCGGCGCCACGGAGACCAGCAGCAAGACGCAGAACACAAGCGCGCTCAGGCTCGCGCAACGGCGACGCGCCCACCCCGGCTCGCAATGGCTCAATGCCCTTGTCATTACGGAGCTGGCTCTCCCGTTTGCCGCCCGCTTCCGACTCCCGATGTCATGAGTATCAGAACACGCCAGAGCCGGCAATTAAGAGAAATTTTAGCAGCGCTCGGTTCTTTCTTCGTTCAGGCTCTATCCCGGCTGCAAGAGGGCCTTGCCGCACGATCCCGGACAGGCGAACGGCGCGGAGGACCCGGCGGGCACGTTGACGGCGCTTCCTGCAACCTTCTATCCTGAGGCCTCAGGCTTTACCGCCAAGTAGCGGAAACGATTGATCTTCGATGCAAGCCCTTAAGGGCGACACGCGAAAATCCCGCAGGATATGGAACGGCTGGAACAAGCGAGGATGCGCCTCGATCAGGCGCTGGACAGATTGGAGGCCGCGCAGCAGGCTTTCGACGACCGCGTCCGCGTTCTGAAGGCGGCGGCCTCGCCGCAGGGCCCGGACTGGCAAGAGCTCATTCACGCCGTTGAAACCGTACAGAAAGAAAATCACTCGCTGATGGAGCGCGAAGAGGCGCTGCGCGGCCGGCTGGACAAGGCGATCGCGCGCCTTTCATCGATGCTTGGCGATGGCGCCGCCGGAAGCCCGGAGAAAAGCGCGTGAGCGAAGTTACGATCACCGTCAACCGCCGCCCCTACCGCCTCGCCTGCGAGGACGGCCAGGAAGAGCATCTCAGGGGCCTCGCCGCGCGCGTCGACGCCCGCGTGACCGATCTCGTCGGCAAGTTCGGCCAGATCGGCGATCAGCAGCTTCTCGTCATGGTGGGCCTTCTGCTCGCCGACGAAACCGCCGAATTGCGCCGGCGCCTCGATGCGCAGGAACATCTATCCGAGGAACACGCCTCGGCCTACGAGGCGGCGGATACCGCCGCCGCGAACATCCTCGACGCGGTCGCCGAGCGGATCGAAGCGCTGGCGGCGAGCGTCGAGCGTGCCGTTCAGGACATCAGCAAGTAGCTCACGGAGTGACCGTCATGCGTTACCGCATCGCCGCAGGCCTGGCCGGCCTTTGCGCCCTTTTCTTCGCAGCCTCAGCCTCCGCGCAGCAGAAGACCGACGAGGAAACGTTCAAGCTCATGAAGGGCGAGACGATCGGCACGCTGCGCCTCGGCATGACCGCCGAGCAGCTCGCCCAGGCCGTGCCCGCGAACCCCGCGCGCGGCGCCGACCAGCGCTGGGAGGCCGACGGCCAGTATCATCAGAAGTGGACCTATCGCGCTCAGGGCCTGCAGCTCACGATGGTGTCCGAGAAGAAGGGCGGGGCGAAGACGGTCGAGATGATCGACTGCATGGCCCGCTGCACGCTCAAGAGCGCGCGCGGCATCGGCATCGGCAGCACGCTCGCCGACGTGCAGAAGGCCTACGCCGCCGAGTTCAACAAGGAAGACAGCACGCTGCCGGGCCTGTTCGTTGCCGGCTCGATCTATGGCGGGCTGATCCTCAAGTTCAAAGGCGGCAAAGTCAGCGACATGTTCCTCGGCGCCGCCGCCGAGTAGCGCCGCGTTGGACGAGGCCGCCGCGCGCGCGCGCAAGGAAGAACTGCGCGCCGAAGCCAAGGCAAAGCGTGCCGGTATCGCGCCCGAAGCGGCGGCGGCTGCCGCCCGCGCCGTGCGGGATCGCGTGCTGGCGGCGAAGCTCGTTCCCGCCGGCGCCGTCGTGAGCGGCTTCTGGCCGATCCCCGGTGAATTCGATCCGCGCCCGCTGATGGAAGCGCTGGCCGCAGCCGGCCACCGCCTCTGTCTGCCCGTCGTCGCCGGGCGCGGCCGCCCGCTCGCGTTCCGCGTTTGGGCGCCGGGCGACGCGCTGGAGCGTACGGGTTTCGGCCTTTCGGTGCCGCGGCGCGATGCGCCCGCGGCGACCCCGGCATTTCTCATCGTCCCGCTGCTCGCCTTCGACCGGCGCGGCCATCGCCTCGGCTACGGCGCCGGCTACTATGACCGCACGATCGCCGGGCTGCGGGCGCGCGGGGAGCGGATTTTCGCGTTGGGCGTGGGCTTCGCGTCGCAGGAGATACCCGAAGTCCCGGCCCTGCCCCACGACGAACGGCTCGACGCCGTCGCCACCGAGGCCTATCTCATCGAGACCGCGAAGGGCGCCTGAATGGACATTTACGACATCTGGGTCGATCTGAAGCCGGGCCAACGCGACCTCGACTTCGTCGAGCATGTCGGCCGCTACCTCGGCAAGCTCAAAGCCGACGGGCTGATCGAGGGCTTCCGCATTTCGCGGCGCAAACTCGGCTTGGGCGTGCCGGGCCTCGGCGAATTCCACATCGCGATCGAGACGCGCGACCTGGCCCAGCTCGACCGCGCGTTCCAGACGGTTTCGAGCCGCGCCGACCCGGTCGAGACGTTCCATCACGCGGTCAATTCCCGTGTGGAGAATTTCAAGGCGGCGCTGTATCGAGACTTCCCCGATCCGCACCGGCGGCGGGGCGAGGAAAAATTCTGATGCGCATTCTCTACTGCGGCGACGTGATGGGCCGGACGGGCCGCGACGTCGTGACCGGCGAACTGCCGAAGCTGCGCGAGCAGCTGAAGCTCGATTTCGTGCTCGTCAACGGCGAGAACGCGGCCGGCGGCTTCGGCATCACGCCGGAGATCTGCCGCGCCTTCTACCAGCAGGGCGCCGACGGGGTGCTGCTCGGCAATCACAGCTGGGACCAGCGCGAGATCGTCGGCTACATCGACGGCGATCCGAAGCTGATCCGGCCGCTCAATTACCCCAAGGGCACGCCGGGCCGCGGCCTCGCCGTCTTCACGCTCGCCGACGGTCGCAAGATCATGGTCGTGCAGCTCATGGGCCGGCTGTTCATGGACCCGCTCGACTGCCCGTTCCAGGCGCTCGAGGAAGCGCTCGCGGCCTACAGGCTCGGCGGCAACGTGCAGGCGATCGTCGTCGACATCCACGCCGAAGCGACCAGCGAGAAAATGTCGATCGCGCACATGGCCGACGGGCGCGCCTCGCTCGTCGCCGGCACGCACACGCATGTGCCAACCGCCGACGCGCAGATTCTGCCCGGCGGCACGGGATACATCACCGATGTCGGCATGTGCGGCGACTACGATTCGGTGATCGGCATCAAGAAGGAAATTCCGATCCAACGCTTCCGCCGCAAACTACCCGGCGAACGTTTCGCGCCAGCCGAGGGCCCTGCCACGCTCTGCGCCGTGTTCGTCGAAACCGACGACCGCACCGGCAAGGCCAAGCGGATCGCGCCGCTGCGGCTGGGCGGAAGGCTCGCGCCGCAATGGCCGGCGGATCAGGCGGCGGAGTAGACAGCCCGCGAGCCGCTCCGTGTGCTCCGCGTGTCCGCGTGATGCATTGGACTTTGCCTCCCGCGCCCGGATGAATTAGAAGAAACGGATCGCGAACCGATCCATTTCGGGCGCCGGCCGCGGCGATGAAGCGGCGCCCCTCGCCAACCTTCGAGACGACGCCATGGCCGGCCATTCCCAATTCGCCAACATCATGTACCGCAAGGGCGCGCAGGATAAGAAGCGCGCCCGATTGTTCAGCAAGCTCGTGCGCGAAATGATGGTCGCCGCGCGCCACAGCCCCGATCCCGAGGGCAACCCGCGCCTGCGCGCCGCCATCAGCGCCGCGCGCGCGGTGAGCATGCCGAAGGACAACATCGAGCGCGCGATCCGCCGCGGCAGCGGGCAGGAAGAAGGCGTTGTTTACGAAGAGGTGCGCTACGAGGGCCTGGCGCCCGGCGGCGTCGCTCTCATCGTCGAGGCGCTGACCGACAACCGCAATCGCACGGCCCCGGACGTGCGCACGCTGTTCGGCAAGAACGGCGGCAAGCTCGGCGAGCTC
>CAZUYG010000183.1:0-6813 GCA_964624265.1 uncultured Candidatus Odyssella sp. | reverse complement strand
AACACCGCGCGCGCCTGCGCGTTCGGCACGTTCATGCCGATGATGAAGCGGCCGTCGCGGCTCACGTCGAGGAAGCTGCGGCTGATCAGTCCGCCGCGGCCGAAGTTATTCGGTGGCAGCAGCGGATTGGCGGGAACCACTCCGCGTCGCCGGTGTTCGCCGATGGCCGCATCTATTTCCTGAGCGAAGAGGGAGAGAGCACCGTCATCGCGCCTGGCAAGCAATACCACGAACTGGCGCGCAACACGGTGCCGGAGCGAACGCTGGCCTCATTCGCGATTTCGGGCAAAGCGATCTATTTACGCGGGGACCAGAATCTGTATCGCATCGAGGCCTGATTACTCAAGGGCCTGATAGACGGAGGTGAGGAACTTCGCCTGCACGTCCGTGGCGTTGGGCATCAACTGCTCCATGAAGACCACGACCAGTCCGCTTTCCGGGTCCACCTGATAGCTGGTGCCGTAGGCGCCGCCCCAGCCAAATGCACCCACTCCGGCGAGCCCTTTCGAGCCGTAGCGTTCGGCCACATCGAAGCCATAGCCGAAACCAACGCCATTGGTGGAATGCAGGGCGCCGGACTGATTGGTGTGCATCAGCTTTGCGGTGCGGGGAGACAGAAGGCGGACGCCGTCGAGTTCACCGCCGCGGCGGATGCATTCGAGGAAGCGTGCGTAGTCGCGGGCAGTGGAGGTGAGGCCAGCTCCACCGGCGAAGCTCTTCCGCGGGCCGGAGATGTAGTGCCCCTGCCCTTTCGAGCCTTCGGCGGCGCGCTTGTAGTTCATGGGACCGTCGCTGGCGTAGACGGCGGCGAGGCGATCGCGATCTTCCGGCTTGAGGAAGAAGCGGGTGTCTTTCATGCCCAGCGGGCCGGTGATGCGTGTTTCGACAAAGCGATCGAGGGGCATGCCGGACGCCTTCTCGACGAACTCCGCTCGCTCCCGACACTCGATTCGCTCGTGGGCGCCATCGGCGCACGCAACATGACGCCGGGCTGGATCAAGCGCCCGAAGCCGATCCTGTGGCACGAGATGAAATCGGAATTCGTGCCGGCGCAGTGGCGCTATGCCGAGGCCAGGGCCGCGATGCAGGCGGCCGGGCGCCTCATCGGCACCGATCTCGCCGAGCGCCGCAATTTCGTGATGCGCAATCCGATCCCCGGCAACGACATCGCGACCCTGCGCACGCTGGTTTGCGCCTACCAGTCGATCATGCCGGGGGAGAAGGCGCGCTCGCACCGCCATGCGCCGCATGCATTGCGCGTCATCCTCGACTCGCGCGGCTCCTACTCCACCGTGCAGGGCGAGAAGACGCCGATGGAGACCGGCGACATCGTGCTGACGCCGGGCTGGCACTGGCACGGCCACGGCCACGACGGCAGCGAGCAGGCCTATTGGTTCGACGGCCTCGACGTGCCGCTCACGCACCTGCTCGAGCCGATGTTCTTCGAAGAGCATCCGGAGGGCTGGGAGAAGGTCGAGACCGTCGTCGACAAATCGCCGATGCGCTTCGCCTGGGCGGATACGCTGGCGGCGCTCGACAAGGCGCCGGCCGACACCACCGGGCATTTCGGCACCACGATCACGCTGCCGGCGCCAAGCATGCCCACGATCACGATCAAGGTGCACAAATGGCCGTCGGGCGTGCTGATGAAGCCTTACCGCCATGCGGCCAACACCGTCTACGTCGTGATGCAGGGGGCCGGCACCTCGACCATCGGCACGTCGCGGTTCGACTGGAGCTTCGGCGACACGATCGCCGCCCCGGCCTGGAACCGAATCGAACACCACGCAACCGCCGACACGATCATGTTCTCGATGAGCGACGAGAACCTGATGAAGTGGTCGCACTATTATCGGATCGAGGATTTGGGGTAGCAGCGGCATGCCGTGCTGGCTAAGGCGGGCGCGTCCGCGTAGGATCGCTCCGATCGGCGCGTAACATCTGGCGCATCCCGACCCGGAACCGGTGTCCCCGCATGAACGTGCCGGCCTTCGCACTCTACGTCGTCCCCGTCTTCGCCGTGCTCGTGGCGCTCGAGGTGCTGTGGTTCCGCCGCGCGCGCCGCGACTATCCGTGGCGGGATTCGCTGGCCTCCGTCGGCGTCTGGCTCGGGCGGTTCGTCTCCGGCCTCGCCGGGGGCGTCGTCGTCGGCGCCACGTTCCTCGCCGTGTGGGATCTCACGCCGCTGCGCATCCCGCTCGACAATGTCTGGTCCTGGGCGCTGCTCTTCGTCGGCCTCGAGTTCTTTTACTACTGGTTCCACCGCTGCTCGCACGAGATCCGGTGGATGTGGGCGACGCACAACGTCCACCACTCGGCCGAGCACCTGCATCTCGTCGCCGCCTACCGGCTCGGCTGGACGAGCCTGATCTCCGGAAGCTGGCTGTTCTACTTGCCGCTGGTGGCGCTCGGCTTCGATCCGGCGGCGGTGCTGCTGATGCTTTCGATCAACCTCGCCTACCAGTTCTGGCTGCACACCGACGCGATCGGCAAGCTGCCGCGCTGGTTCGAGTACGTGTTCAACACCCCCTCCCATCACCGCGTGCATCACGCGGTCAACCCCGCCTATCTCGACCGCAACTACGGCGGCGTCGTCATCCTGTTCGACCGCTGGTTCGGCACCTTCGCCGAAGAGAGCGCGAGCAATCCCTGCCGCTACGGCCTCGTCGACCCCAACCCGAGCCGCAATCCGCTCGTGATCGCCCTGCGCGAGTGGGTGCGGATCGGACGCGACCTCTGGCGCGCGAAAAGCTGGCGCGAGCGCTGGTCCTACGCGTTCGGTCCGCCGGGCTGGAAGCCCGAAGGCGGGCTCACGGCCGCCGAGGTGCGCCGCGCGGCCGGTCTGCCGGCCTGAGCGCGCTGCCGCAGAGCCCCTAGCGCGGAGCGGGGGCGGCGTTCTAAGACAGTTTCAGAAGAAACGACGTCTGGGAACCGCCATGTCCGTCCGTCTGCTCGCCCTCTTCGCGGCCGGCCTCGCGCTCAACGCGTGCGAGACCGCCCGCAGCGTCAACCCGTTCGCGTCGAGCTCGCCGAACCAGTCGCATTGCCGCGCGGCGCTCGACGCGCTGGTCGCGGGCGAGCGCGAAAAGACCAAGGTCTCGATCGAGGACGTCAGCGAGCGGCCACGCGACACGCTGACGGCCGTGACGATCGTTTACGTCCAGGGCGAATCGCGCCGGCTCTTCACCTGCCTCTACAATCCCAACCGCCCCGGCCAGATGGTCGCCGGCTCCTATCGCGGGCAGGCCCTGACCGACGCGCAGCTGCAGGACGTGAACGCATCGGCGGGACGGCGCTGATCTTCGCCCAGGCGGCCGCTCAATCTTCCCAGAGCCATTGACCGGCCGCAGTGCCGGTCAGGCCGCCTTGCGTTTGGAGCTGCCGGCTCCGGTGTGGGCGGCATGGCGCGGCATTCTCACCGTCATCTTCGTGCCTGCGCCAGGGCGGCTCTCGATCAATAGCTGGCCGCCATGGAGCTCGGTGAGGATCTTGGTCAGCGGCAGGCCAAGTCCGGTGCCCTCGTATTTCCGCGCGAGCCGGCTGTCGACCTGCCCGAACGGGGCGAGTGCAATCGGTATGTCATCGGCAGACATGCCGATGCCGGTATCCGCGACGACGAGATCGAGAAATCCCCCTTCCGTCTGCTCGGCGAACAGCGAGATGGTTCCGCCTTCGGGCGTGAATTTCGTCGCGTTCGATAGGAGATTGAGCAGGATTTGCCGGGCCTTCACGGGATCGGCGTGGATGAACTGGTGCGGGAGCGGCGGCGCCAGGTCGAACGTCAGCTTCGCTTTCTCGCATCCGATACGCACGATCTTCGCGCATTCCTCGAACAGGGTGGCGACCGGAACGGCCTTCGGCTCGATCTGAAGCGTGCCCGCTTCGCTCTTGGCGATGTCGAGAATGTCGTTGATGACCGCGAGCAGGTGGCGCCCGCTGCCGAGGATATCGGCGGCGTAGCTCTTGTATTGGGGCTTGCCCACCGGCCCGAATATCTCCTGCGCGATCATTTCCGAGAAGCCGATCACCGCATTGAGCGGCGTTCGCAACTCGTGGCTCATGTTGGCGAGGAAGTTGGTTTTCGCCCTGTCGGCGGCCTCGGCCTTGTTCTTGGCTGCAGTGAGATGCGCCTCGCGGTCCTTCAGCAGCGTGATGTCGTTCCAGATGACGACCGCGCCGCCCTCGCCGACGAGGTTGTAGCTGCTGCTGATCCAGCGGCCGTCCGCAAGCTTGACCTCGCCGTCGGCCGCTTTGAACGAGTCCGCTCCCATGCCGGCGGGCGCAATGTCCGTTGCCCGCGCATGAGCCACGAAATCGTCGAAGCGTTGACCTGCGGCAAGCGTGCCGGCGGAACTGGGAAACATTCGCTGCGCCTGGCTGTTGGCCATCAGGATGCAGCCGTCCTGCCCAACGAACACGATGCCTTCGCGGACCGTCTCGATCGCATCGGCGAGGCGGCGCTGCGCCGAGCGCTTTTCGGCCACTTCGCGCGCCATCATCGCGCGGAGATTGTCTTGCATCACGGTCATGGCGGCGAGCAGCGCGCCGGTTTCGTCGCCGCGGGCCCTGGGTATTGGTGTTTCGAGCTCTCCGCCCGCGATGCGCTTCGCAGCGCTTGCGGCGGCGTCGATCGGCCTCAGAATCTGCCGCGCGAGCAGCAGCGTGATCGCAAGCGTGAGAAGCAGCGCCGCGCAGACGCCGGCGATCTGAAGCCGCTCATTAGCAGCGGCCGTGGCCAGCGCCGACTGGCGCCAGCGGAACGCGTCGCCCGCCGAGATGTTCACGAGAACGTTGAATTCCCGCTCGATGCGCTCTGCGAGCGCCGACAACATGGCGTCGCCGGCATCCTTGCGGCGTTCGTAGCTGGCGCGCCATGCGCCGATCATTTCGACAAGGCGGTCGGCCGAGCCCTTGCCTTCGGGTGAGATCGACCGGCGGCCCGCGATATCGAGGTCCTGCTTCAACTCGTCGAGCAGCTCGGCGATCTCGGTGTCGTTGGCCGCGTCGGCGCCGCCGATTTGCCGTTTCAGCATCCGGTAGCGAAGCTCTTCGAAATGCGACTTCGCGAGGCGTGCATGGCTGATGGCCATGAGCGGCATGTCGAACGTGCGCACGACCATTTCGCCGGCCTCGCGCATGCCGAACGACGCATAGAGCCCGAGCGTGCCCACGATAGCGGTGATGATGGCGAACGCCGCGAAGATCCGCGCCCGGATGCTGAGCGTACCCAAGCCGCGCGGGGCCCTGCGTTGAATGTGATCGGGCCCACGCACCATCGCCGAAGAATCACCCGGTAAAGAATTTTTTACCGAGATATTCGTAGGATGGGACGATTAACAGAAGATAAAGAAGGCAAATGATTCGCATACGCAAGACGGTTGGCGCACCCGCTCTCTGCGTCGCCCTGATATCGCTCCATTCCGCATTAAGCCGCGCCGAATCCCCGCCGGTCAGCATCGCGCAGCGCGACGAGCGCTTTCATCCCAATCGAATCGAGCTGAAGCGGGGGCAAAGCCTCAAGGTCACAAACGAGGACCGCTTCGTCCATCACGTGTTCGTCGATTCGCCGGGCATGAAGTACGATTCAGGCGAGCAGCGCCCCGGCCATGTGCTCTCGATCCCGTTCGAGAAGACCGGCGAATTCGTCCTCGAATGCGCGATTCACCTGAAAATGAAGCTGCGCGTCACGGTCAAGGACGACTGACGCCGCGCCCCGGCCGTGATCCAGGCCGGCGAACTGCGCGTACAAAGTCTCGGTCCATCGTGGCCGCCATGACGCCTCGAAGCCCCCACAATCGAAAAGGAAGCAACATGCTGAGGACCTTCGCCGCGGCCCTGATGCTGGGGTCGTTCGCCTTCGCGCCGGGCGCACAATCCGCGCCGGCTTATGCGCTGACCGCCGATAACAAGCTGGTCGCATTCGATACGGACACGCGGTCAGTGTCGAAGACGATGGCGATCACCGGCACCGACGGAGTCCTGCTCGGCATCGATTTCCGGCCGAATGACGGCAAGCTCTATGGCGTCACGCACAGCGGCGCCATTTACACGATCGAACTTTCAAACGGCGCCGCCACCAAGGTGAGCCAGCTCGATAAGAAATTCGAACATGGCGGCCGCGCGCTGGTCGATTTCAATCCGCAGGCCGACCGGCTCCGCCTCATCGGCGTCAACGGCACGAGCTTCCGCGTCGACGTCGACAAGGGCGCAGTTACGGTCGACGGCTCGCTGAAATACGATCAGAAGGATGCGAACGGCGCCAAGAAGGCGACCGTGACGATGGGCGCCTATACCAACTCGATGCCGAAGGCGCGCGGCACCGAGCTCTTCAACATCGATACGGCGCTTGGCATCCTCGTGCTCCAGAGCCCGCCCAACGACGGCGTGCTCCAGACGCGCGGCCCCACCGGCGTGAAGTTCGGCGCCAAGGCCAGCATCGACATTTTCCTGAACGCGAACGAAGACAACGTCGCCTACGTCCTCGACCGCGGCACGCTCTACACCGTTGATCTCAAGACCGGCACCGCAACGCGGATGGGACCGGTGAAAGGTGCGGCAACCGCCATCGATTTCGCGATTCAGCCGATCAAGAAGTAGCGGCGGGCAACGCTGAGTAGCGAAGGGCCGGACTCGCAGCGCGGGGCCGGCCGCTACTCGTGTCGCCGAGTCCGACTAAGAACGGCCCTCGCGCGGGGCCGTTCTCGTCGGGGTTCAGTAACGCTTGTAGTGCAGGAACTTCCCGCTCATCACGATCTTGACGCGATCTCCCTTGGGGTCGGGCTGCTTGTCGATCGTCATGTCGAAATCGATGGC
>CAZUYG010000182.1:0-6818 GCA_964624265.1 uncultured Candidatus Odyssella sp. | reverse complement strand
CTTTCTGCTTGTCGAGCAGCTTGCGCTTGCGGGTGATGTCGCCGCCGTAGCATTTGGCGGTGACGTCTTTCCGCATCGCGCTCAGGGTTTCGCGGGCGATGATCTTGCCGCCGATGGCGGCCTGGATCGGCACGGCGAAGAGCTGGCGCGGGATGAGGTCTTTCAGGCGCTCGCACACCTGGCGGCCGCGCGCCTCGGCGGCGCTGCGCGTGACGAGCATCGAGAGCGCATCCACCTCTTCGCCGTTGACGAGGATCTGCACCTTGGCGAGATCGCCCTCGCGATAGCCTTCGATGTGGTAATCGAAGCTGGCGTAGCCGCGCGAGATGCTCTTCAGGCGATCGTAGAAATCGTAGACCACTTCGTTGAGCGGCAGGCGGTAGACGAGCATCGCGCGCGTGCCGACCCAGGTGAGATCCACCTGCTCGCCGCGCCGCTCGGTGCAGAGCGTAATGACCGAGCCGAGATAATCGCCGGGCACGAAGATCGTGGCCTTGATCCACGGCTCTTCGATTTTCGCGATGCGCGTGACGTCCGGCATGTCGACCGGATTGTAGAGATCCATCTCCTCGCCGTTCGTCAGATACAGCTTGTAGACGACCGAAGGCGCGGTGGTGATGAGATCGAGATCGAATTCGCGCGCGAGGCGCTCGCGCACGATCTCGAGATGCAAGAGGCCGAGGAAACCGCAGCGGAAGCCGAAGCCGAGCGCGGTGGAATTCTCGGGCTCGAAATGGAACGAGCTGTCGTTCAGCGCGAGCTTTTGCAGCGATTCGCGCAGATGCTCGAATTCGGCGCTGTCGGTCGGGACGAAGCCGCAGAACACGACCGGCAAGGAGGGCTTGAAGCCCGCGAGCGGCTCGGGCGCGCGGCGCCTGTCCTCGGTGAGCGTGTCGCCGACCTTACAATCCTGCACCGCCTTGATGTTGGCGATCACGTAGCCGACGTCGCCGGGGCCGAGTTCGTCCATCTTCACGCGCTTCGGCGTGAACACGCCCACCTCGTCCACCTCGTAGACGCCGTTGGTCTGCATCATGCGGATCTTGACGCCCTTCTTGATGCGCCCGTCGAATACGCGCACCAGGATGACGACGCCGACATAGGAATCGTACCAGCTGTCGACCAGCAGCGCCTTGAGCGGCGCTTCCGCATCGCCCTTGGGCGGCGGCATGCGCGTGACGATCGCCTCGAGCACGTCGGGAACGTTGAGGCCGGTCTTGGCCGAGATCAGCACCGCGTCTTTCGCGTCGAGGCCGATCACGTCTTCGATCTGCTGCTTCACGCGGTCGGGCTCGGCCGCGGGCAGATCGACCTTGTTGATGACCGGCACGATCTCGAGATTGCCGTCGAGCGCCAGATAGACGTTGGCCAGCGTCTGCGCTTCCACGCCCTGCGACGCGTCGACCACCAAGAGCGCGCCCTCGCAGGCGGCGAGCGAGCGGCTCACCTCGTAGGAGAAATCGACGTGGCCCGGCGTGTCCATGAGGTTGAGCTCATAGATCTCGCCGTTCTTGGCCTTGTATTCGAGGCGCACGGTCTGCGCCTTGATCGTGATGCCGCGCTCGCGCTCGAGGTCCATCGAGTCGAGCACCTGGTCGCGCATTTCGCGGTCGGTCAGGCCGCCGGTCGCCTGGATCAGGCGGTCGGCGAGCGTGGACTTGCCGTGGTCGATATGCGCGATGATCGAGAAATTGCGGATGTGCGCGAGGTCGGTCATGGGTCCGGCCCGGGGCCCCGGATTTCCGGGGCGCGCGGCTAAGCTCGTGTTGTTTCAAGGGAAAACGTGGCCGTGCCTATATCACCTGGGGCGCCGCCACGCCATGGGCAAGATGGCCGCGCCGGGCCGGCCCGGCCGGCGGGGTACGTAGTATCCGCCGTTTGCGGCCCGGTCCTTTCGGCTACAAAGGCACCGCGACAAAAGGAAGGTAAGGCACGATGCCGTTGAACCGGCTGCGCGAATTCCTGCGCCTCGAAGCGGCGGGCGGCATCGTGCTGATGATCGCGGCGCTGGCCGCCCTCATCGTGGCGAACTCGCCGCTCGGGCGGCTCTATCTGGATTTCCTCGACGTGCCGGGGTCGGTGCAGGTGGGCGCGCTGGTGATCGCGAAGCCGCTGCTGCTGTGGGTCAACGATCTCTGGATGGCGGTGTTCTTCTTCCTCGTCGGCCTCGAGATCAAGCGCGAGGTGCGCCAGGGCCAGCTTTCCACGCGCGCCGACATCGCACTGCCGGCGGCGGCGGCCCTCGGCGGCATGATCGTGCCGGGCCTCATATACGCGGTGATCAACTGGGGCAGCCCGGTGAATCTCAAGGGCTGGGCGATCCCGACCGCGACCGACATCGCGTTCGCGCTCGGCATCCTGGCGCTGCTCGGCCGGCGCGCGCCGATGTCGCTGAAGGTGCTGCTGACCGCCATCGCGATCATCGACGATCTCGGCGCCATCGTCGTGATCGCCGTCTTCTACACCGCCGATCTTTCCGCGCTGTCGCTGGGCCTGGCCGCCGCGGCGGTGGCGGGGCTGGTGGTGCTCAACCTGCTCCGCGTCTCGCATATCGCGGCCTATGTCCTGGTCGGCGCGATTCTGTGGATCTGCGTGCTGAAATCCGGCGTCCACGCCACGCTGGCCGGCGTCATCACCGCCTTCGCCATTCCGCTCGGCGCCAAGGACGACGCGGACCGCCCGCTGCTGACGCATCTCGAGCACGTGCTGCATCCCTGGGTCGCGTTCCTGATCCTGCCGATGTTCGCCTTCGCCAATGCGGGCATCTCGCTCGACGGCATCGGACTCGGAAGCCTGCTCGAGCCGGTAACGCTGGGAATCGCGCTCGGACTCATCCTCGGCAAGCAGGTCGGTATCTTCATCCCGATCTGGCTCTGCATCCGGCTCGGCTTCGTGAAGATGCCGGCCGGCGCCAGCTGGCTGCAACTCTATGCGCTCGCCATCCTGTGCGGCATCGGCTTCACGATGAGCCTGTTCATCGGCGGCCTCGCCTTCGAGAGCGCAGAGCACAAGGTGTATGTGCGGCTCGGCGTCTTGTCCGGGTCGGTCGTCTCGGCGGTGCTCGGCTTCCTGCTGCTGCGCTATGGCGCGGGCCGGCCGGCTGCCGCGCCGCAATAGCCCCCGCCCCTTCGGCTTTACGCCCCCCGCACGGGCCGATACGCTCGCGCGATAACAGGGCTCCGCCGAACGCGGCGCCGTCAACGATTGGGGGAAACGCATGATGTGCCCGCGCCTCGCGGCGCCCGAACGGCGCGCGCGCCACGCCGGAGCCGCGCGATGACCGTCATCGACGTCCACACGCACATGCTGAGCCGGCCGTGGTTCGAACTGCTCCGGCAGAAGGGCAAGCCGCGCTACGCGGTGAAGCCGTCCAAGGACTGGCCGGCGCCGCTCGGCATCTATGCCGACGGCGCGCCGTTCATGACGCCGCAGGAGGGCCATTTCGACTACGAGCTGCGCATCAAGAAGATGAACGAGGCGAAGGTGGATCTCGCCATCGTCTCGCTCACCTGCCCCAACTGCTTCTGGGGCGGGCCGAAGACCAGCCTGAAGGCCGCGCAGCTCGTCAACGACGACATGGCGCAGGCGCAGACCGCGTGGCCCGACCGCATCCGCTGGTTCTGCTCGATTCCGTGGGAGCACGAGGCACTCGCGCTTCAGGAACTCGAGCGCGCCACGGCCGCCGGCGCGATCGGCGTGATGGTGCTCGCCAACGTCGCCGGCCGCTCGCTGACCGACGCGCGCTTCGCGAAGATCTGGAAGGCGATCGACCGGAAGGGCCTGCCGGTGCTCGTCCACCCCACCTCGCCGCCGGGCACGAAGCAGCTCGACATCCAGCGCTTCAACCTGATCGCGCAGATGGGGTTCATGTTCGACACCTCGCTGGCGATCGCGCGCCTGCTCTACGACGGCTTCCTCGACACCTATCCGAACGTGAAGCTGATCGCGGCCCATGCCGGCGCCACGCTGCCCTATCTCGTCGGGCGCATGGACATCTGCTTCGACAACATGGCGGCGGTGCGCGAGAAGGTGAAGGAGCGGCCCTCGGACCTGCTGCGCCGCATCTATTACGATTCGGTCACGTTCACGCTCGACGCGCTGAAGATGGCGGTGGAGGTGGGCGGCGCCGACAAGATGCTCTACGGCTCCGACTATCCGCACAACATCGGCGACATGCGCGGCTGCCTTTCGCGCGTCGACGCGCTGCCTTACGAGCAGCGCAAGGCCGCGCGCGGCGGCAACGCCATGCGGATCTTCAAGATCTGACCGGCGCGCGGCGCGTCTGGCCTCGCTCGCCGCCCTGTGACACGCTGCGCGGCGAAGCGCAGCCGGACAAGCGCAGGGGCATCGTGCCGTGACGATAGCGAGGCGGACATTCGTAGGCTGGATCGGCGGGGCTGCCGCCGCCGGCGCGGCGCCGGTCCGGCATGCGCGCGCCGAGGCGAGGGTTCCGCGCATCGGCGTGCTCGAGTCCTGGTCGCCCACGGCGTTTCCGCACCGGCTTCAGGCCTTTCGCGACGGGCTCGCCGAGCTCGGCCATGCCGAGGGGCGAACCTATGCCGTCGAATACCGGTCCGCGCAGGGCGACGCCAAGGCGTTGCCCGCGCTCGCAGCGGAGCTCGTGAAGCTCGAGGTCGACGCGATCTTCGCCGCGACGACGGCCACCGCACTCGCGGCACGACGCGCCACGCGCCGCATCCCGATCGTGATCGCCGTCGTCGCCGATCCGGTCGGCGCGGGGCTGATCGCTTCGCTGGCGCGGCCGGGCGGAAACGTCACCGGCCTGACGACCGCCAACACGCAGGTGGTTCCGAAGCGCGTTCAGCTCTTGCGCGAGGCGGCCGGCGGCGCGCCGGCGCGAGTCGGGCTGCTGATGAATCCGGGCGACGCCTCGAACCTGATCGTGCGGCGCGGCACGGAATCGGAAGCGCGGGCGCTCGGCTTCGCGTTGCAGATCTTCGAGGCTACCGATCGCGCCACGCTCACAGCCGCGTTTCCGCGCATGGCGGCCGAGCGCATTCAGGCACTCATGGTCGCCGCCGGGCAGCTCATGGACTCGGAAGCTTCGCGCATCGCCGCGCTGGCGGCCAAACACCGGCTGCCCGCGATGTATGGCGCGCCGGAGTTCGTCGAAGCCGGCGGTCTCATGTCCTATTCGGCGAGCTTCACCGACAATTTCCGGCGGGCCGCCGCTTATGCCGATCGCATCCTGAAGGGCGCCGCGCCGGCCGAGCTTCCGGTCGAGCAGGCGGGCACGTTCGAGTTCGTCGTGAACGCCAAGGCCGCGTCGGCCCTTGGCCTCAAGCTGCCGCCTTCGTTTCTCGTGCAGGCGACGCGCGTGATCGAGTAGACGAAGACCGAACGCTCGCGCACGCCCATGTCCGCCACGCTCGCCATCGTCCTTCCCGTCTTCGCCGTGATCCTGCTGGGCTACGGCCTCGGCAAGACGCGGCTGTTCGGCGAGGAGGCGGTGCGCGCGCTGACGAATTTCTGCTTCTTCGTGACGATCCCGGCGCTGCTGTTCCGTTCGATGGCGCGGCTCGAGGCGCCGCACGGCGACGCGCTGCTGATCGTGTTCGCGTTCTACGCCGCGGTGCTCGCCACCTTCGCGCTCGGCATGGCGGCGGGGCGGCTGCTGTTCGGCATGAAGCTCGCCGAGCAGGCGCTGTTCGCGGTGGGCGGCACCTACTCCAACATCCTGCTGCTCGGCCTGCCGCTGTCGATCACCGCGTTCGGCGAACAGGCCGTGCTGCCGGCGAGCGCGCTGCTGGCCCTGCAATCGCCGATCCTGTTCACGCTCACGTCGATCACCGTCGAGATCGGGCGCGGCGCCGCGGACGGCGCGAAGACGGGGATGCTCGCCATCCTCCGCACCGCCGCGCTTTCGCTCGTGAAGACACCGATTCTCACCGCGATGCTGGCCGGCGTGGCCTGGGGCCTCACCGGCATCGGCCTCGATCCCGTGGTGGACAAGTCGTTGGCGTTTCTCGGCCAGGCCGCGACGCCGACGGCACTGTTCGCGCTCGGCGCCTCGCTCACGCGCTTCAGCATCGGCGGCGACCTGCGCCAGGTGGCGGCGCTCGGCGCGCTGAAGCTCTTCGTCCTGCCGGTGGCGTGTTTCGTCTCGGCGCAATACCTGTTCGGCCTCGCGCCGCTTTACGTCGCGATCGCGGCCCTGTGCGGCGCGATGCCGACGGGCGTCACCGCCTTCGTGCTCGCCATGCGCTACGAGCTGCTCGTGGCGCGAATCGCGGCGTCGGTGATCGTCACCTCGGCGATCGCCTGGATCATCGCGGCGGCGCTGCTCGCCTGGTTCCTGCCGCAGATCTCGTGAGCGCGCGTCAGGCCTCGAACGCGGCGGCGACGGCACGAGCCAATTGCGCCGTCGTGTAGGGCTTCGGCAGCAGCACCTCGTAGCCGACCTCCGCCATCGCCGCGCGCGTGCCGGAATCGACATGCGCCGTCACGAAAGCGATGCGCGCGGCGCCGCCGGCGCGGATCGCCCGGGCGGCCGCGATTCCGTCCATCGCGCCGCGCAACCGCACGTCCACGAGCGCGAGATCGGGCGCGAACTTCCGCGCCAGGGCCAGCGCCGCTTGCCCGCTATCCGCGGTGCCGACGACGTCGTAGCCGAGCGCCTCGAGCTCGTCGCGCAGCGCGAGCGCCCTGATCGTATCGTCTTCGACGATGAGGATGGTGCGCGGCGCCGCGGCCGTGGGGGGGGCCCCGCGCCGCCCGGGCGGCGCGCCCGCCGGGCCGGGTGGGGGCGGGCGGGCCCGCGGGGGGGGGGGCCGCGCGGGGCCACAGCGGCGGGGGGG